>JBIKMI010000389.1:0-6447 GCA_044359285.1 Kiritimatiellia bacterium | reverse complement strand
GTGGTGATTTGTCCTATTCCACCGGCCAGGTTATCATGGTTGAGGGCGGCCAGACGGTGCAGAGATTGTAGATCCGTCGATCCGTCCTCATCAAGCCCCAGCTATTCGCATTTTGGCGGCGGGGACGGAAGATAGCGGGTGAGGAGAGGGCGTAAAGATGGGTTGCTAACGAGCGGGACGGGGGAGGGTTGCGTTTTTGAGGATGGTGATTATGGTGAGGCAGGCAGGAGAGGGACGCCGAAAAGTTAAGAAAGCCTATGTTTTGCATGAAATTGGGGTCTGGGACTGAAGGTTGCGATATCAGGGCATAATACGACTGAGGGTTGCGATTCAGGCCTCTTGGGGTGCGTAGGGGCCGATTTCGAGGCCACGCATCATGAAGTCCATCATGGCTTCCCAGGAGGGGAAACACATATAGCGCAGCAGAGCGCGGACATCGTCGAAGAAGGTCTTGCGGGTGGGCAGTTTGGCGCGGATGAGGCGGTAGGACTCGTCGCAGTAGGCCAGGAAGGTGTGGGTGAGTAGCGCCAGCATGTTCATGGTGGCCAACAAGCTGGAGAGATGCTTCTTGCCGTGTCCGAAGTTGTGCTCCAGGTTGTAGCCCTTGGTTTTTAGCGTGTTGTTGTTTTCGTTTTCGATTTTCCAGCGACAGCGGCCCGTGGTGACGATGCCGGCGACGTTGTCGTCGGTGATCTTCCAGTCGGTGACCCAAGCATTGTGGTAGGGTGTCTTGCGGTGTTTTCCGGTGATGGTCACCTCGCACCAGTTGACCTTGAGGGAGCCTTCTTCCTCGACGAGAGGGACGCTGTTGGCGTAGCGATAGGTGTGTTCTTCCCAATGTCCCTTGGCGTCCTTGACCCGTTGCGTGACCGTGTGCAAGTCGCGGTTCTGATCCATTCCCCCCAGCCACGAGTACAGATGCGTGTGGGAGTCGGGCTTGCAGGTGAAGATGAAGTGGGAGCGTTGGAGCAAGACCCGACGGCAGAACGGCTGATGCGCGTAGAGGTCGTCGCCCAGATAGGTGACGTTGTGGTTCAGGGCCGCCAGATACCGAGCGGCTTCCTTGTCCAGCCAGCGCTTGGCGGCGGCGGTTTCGCAGTCCTGCTTGTCATGGCCGTCCTGGGGCACGATGAACTCCGGGCGCAGGGCGATGGCGTGCTTTTGGCCCGGGGCGACGATCACCGGGGTGATGGCGCTATGGTAATAGGTGATGGAACCGCTTTTGTGTTCGATGGTGGAGCACTGGTCACAGTGGATGGCCTCGGAAGAGAAGTACCAGGTGCCGTCCAGGGCGATCGGGGTAGTGCCCCCGAGCGTTTGAAACGTCGCCAACACCTGCTGTTCGCGCAGGCTTTCAAAGATTTCGTCATACAGCGGGTAGAGTTCCTCGGGCGGTACCTCATCGAGCGTGTCGCGGATATGGTTGTCGCAGGGGATATCGTCGACCTGGAAGAGGGTTTGCGCATTGCTCTGGCCCTTGTTTTCCTTCATGGCCTTCTGAGCGGCCAGGAAGGAAGGGCACTGGGTGTAGAAGACCGCGAAGGCGCTCAGCCCGATATCTTCCATCGTGTATTTCTTGTTCTTGCCCGTGCGCCGGTCGGGCAAAGCCCCCAGGCGCGCGCGGATCGAACCGATCAGTTGGTCGAAGCGCCGCAAGCTCACCGGCCCACCCACCCTTCGGGCTGGGGAGCACCGGGGGCGCCCAGCCTCCGTCGGAAGTCGGGGAAAAGCGGTAGCAGATAGAGGTCTTTGACCGGCACCTGCAGTGTCTGATCGGTATCGTTGCGACTGCGACCGGTCGTGGCACCCACATGGAGCCAGCCCGCCGCCCGATAACAGGTGCCTCGAAACCGGTCCCGGTCCACAAAGGTCTCCAGCAACGCGATGTCGTGGCCGTACTTGGCCTGCCAGTCGGCGTTCAGCCGACGGCTGATCCGGCGCAGCAGGTGACTGGCCAGATGCGGGACCGAAATCCACGGCAGAATGAGGAAGCGGGTATTATTCGTCACGCGCGTCAGATGGCGTTGCCGCGTGGGCGCATCCCAGCCGATCAGGGTGTCCCGTGCCTTGGCCTTCCAGGCCGCCGAACCGAACACCACACAGGCCAACGGCCGCCCCGAGCGATCCCATACCAGATACTTGAGGTTCTCCCCCACACTGTTGCGCCAGCCCAGATAATGGTACTGCTGCAGTAGATACCTCAATAAGGCCAAGTCCGGATGCCCTTCGCCCAACACCTCGATCCGCAAGGGCTGCAAGGCCGAGAGCAGACCCGTAATGGGATCACGATCATGCGGCCGCTCGATGCATCGCCGGTTGCGAAATCCGTTCACCGATACCGCCTGCCGTGCAGGCAGACGAATCTCGCCCCGCCGCTCCAACTTCAGCAGCAAGGTCCGGCAGGCCATGTCCTTCAACCGCCCCGCCTCGTTGCGCCAGTCCCAGCGCTGACACAACTCGCGCGACAACCGCGTGCGATGCCACCCCGGTTCCGTCGCCAGCCAATGCCGCACTAGCGCCAGTTCCTCCGGCCCCACTCGCCGCCCTTGAATAATCCGTTCCGTATTCACGGATAACAGCTATACATGAACGCCCCGGGTGAGTCCAGAAAAAACGTAACTTTTTTTCAACCCCTCAACTTCCAATCCTTTTTCGCCCGCTCTCTACCCTCTTCTTCTCCGTCCCCGCCGCCAAAATGCGAATTGCTGCAGGACTGGACAGAAGGGTTGGCGGCGAGTATCGTTTCCACAAGATGTACACCATGTTCACACTCCGAAATATCGTCCTGTGTCTGGCCTTGTCTTCCGGGATACATGCTTTTTCTGCAGACGCCCCGAAAGAACCGGTGCCTCCCACCAACACGGCGGTGAAAGTGGCTGCCGAGGTACCGAAACCCAAGTTCACGAAGGAGCAAGTCAACAGGCGTTTGGCTGAACTCAAGGAACTTCTGGACAGGGGCTTAATTCTCCAGGACTTCTATGAGCGCAAGGTCAAGGAGTGCGAAGTCTCACTTTGATGCAGGTTTTGGAGGATTGAACACAAAGGCCTTGAGTTCTTGTGCCGGCACCAGATGCCGCCAGAGGAATGCCTGCATCCGATCTTCAGCCGGCTCAGCAACGCGCACTAGTTTCTGAGTTCCAATCATGGCCGTTCCCTCTATAAACAAATTTACCGGCTCCTGCGTCTCGCCCAGTGTGGTTTTTACCGAGAGGCGAACCATGGTCTGGGTTCCGGAAAGTGTGGCGATTCCGCTAAAATTGGTGGTTGCCCCCTTCACCGCCAGCTTGACGGTATTGGTAAATCCCTCCTGCCTGACCACGTACACGTTGAGCTGAGCAGAGGAATTACTGCGAATGTTCACGCAGGATGGCGTCACCCGCAGGGCATAATCAGGCTGCGGTGCGCTGATCCGAAGCCGGTAACCATACTCTTTACCCGCTCGGTGCTGGGCATCGTTCAGGGAAATATAATAGATCCCGTTTGAAGGCAGGGTCATACTGAGATATGAATCGGCATAATGCGTATTGACGCCTGAAGCCGCATTTTCGTTGTCGTCATGGACTGCCAGCGTCTTGCCGGCCGCATCCGTCAGTTTGAGCACGGAATCCAACGGCGAATCCAGCCTGCGCGCGAAGACTTCGGCCACGACCGCCTCTCCAGCACGTCCTTCAAACCGGAACATATCCTTTTTCCCCGGCTCAGCGACATGCCCGTTCACAATTATGGGCAGTGTCACCTTCTGCGCGGTCTTGGTCATGCTATTCGGTTCATGTTCCAAACATTCAGGAAAATCCGTCAGGGCAAAGGGCAGCGGGTTTGAAGTGAAGCCGTTCTTACCCTGCGTGGTGAGCGGATAGAGGCCCGGCCCCAACCCTTCAAGGTCAGGTGTCATTATGGTTTCGGCGAGGTTCCATCCCTGCAACTCAATCCTGGTGTCGCTCCCCACCCGGGCACCCAGCGGAAAGAACCGTGTGACAAACGGCATCTCGCCGATCGTAATCCGATAGACGAAATCTTCACGGCCTCTGTAGATGGCATCATAGATAGCGAGCTTGTATTCGCCATCCGCAGGAACTTCGTAAAGCATGACAGGATCCGGCTTGAACCGGTAATCATCTTCATAAGCCAGTTCCCGGCCTAACGCATCGCTCAAAGTAATCACCGGCTGAAACCAGCCGGGGACGGCGTCGGCCACAAAGGGAATCAACTCACGTGCCTGAACCCGAATCACCAGACGCTGCCCCTTGCGCGCCTCAACGCGATACGAGTCAACACTCCCCTGCCCGATCTGGCCATTCACGGTGCAGGGAGGCACGACCAGCACCTCTCCACCCGAATCAATCTGAGTTGCGGCCCCGCCCATCATCATTCCCGGCGCCATCATCATTTGCGCATCAGCCGGCTTCGCGGCTTCAGGTTTCCGCCTGCGCACGCTCTGTTCCTCCTTGCCTAGAGTAACTAACTCGCAGGTCGCCATCGGGGGCTCCGAAATCTCAGGGACTTGACCCACATTAAACACGAGCGGGTTCGACAATCCGAGTGGCGTTCCAACACGTATTTCCCGCACACCGGGTTTAGCGTCAGACGCAATTGTCACCTCAACAATCACCAGATTTGCAATCGAGGCGCAGGCCGGTTTATCGGAATTCTCACGGACAAGTTTCTCGATCCGCGCCATGAGATTGGAAACCGTTGAATCCTTTTTCCCCGGGGGGAACGCTTTAAGCTCTTTCAGTTGTTCATTCAACACCTGGACTTCCTGGTTGTTCATCTTCTTGTTGTATTCAATCACCCGGGCTTTGACCCCGGTTCCGGATACAAAGGCGCTGTTGACGCCCTCCAACTTCTGCCCGCCCAGCGTGACCCTGCAGGTGGTCCCCTGCTGGCCACCGGCAGGATAAACAAACCCGACATATTGAGCGTGCCCCCCCGTGATCGTCGCAAGGCAAGCGCACAGCCCCAGGATGAATTGCCGCACCATATTACATGATCTCCCTGAGGCGGCCGGCCGATTTTGCACCCGTTTCATTGGGAGCCAAAATGCGGGCTTCCAATCCCATGGGGTGCGGCAGCGTGGCATCCGGATCGATTCCCGCCAGCTCGTAAATACTACCCAACAGGTCTATGGGGTAAACGGGCCGCTCTTTGACCTCTCCCCCCTTCTCATCGGACGAGCCGACAATGTGGCCACCCTTGAATCCCCCACCGGCCACCAGGACTGAAAAAACATTTCCATAGTGATTGCGTCCGCCGTTCCAAGGCGGTTGCCAGTCAATCTTCGGGCTCCGCCCAAACTCGCCACAGCACCATACGATGGTACTTTCCAGCAGCCCCCGATCAGCCAAATCCTTTAGAAGCGCCGCCAGTCCCTGATCCAATTGCGGACACTGCCGCCGCATGGTCGCAAAGTGGTTGGAGTGAGTATCCCAGCCGCCCGGATAGTTTATCGTGACATAAGGAACACCGGACTCGACCAGCCGCCGCGCCACCAGACAATCCTGACCGAATGTATGCCGCCCATACCGGTCCCTGAGTTCAGAAGATTCTTTGGAAAGATCAAACACCTCTTTCCCCTTCCCCAGGATCAGGCTATACGCCTGTTCCTCGGCATCTTTTGCGACAATCAATTGCGGATGGTTCGTCATGGTATTACCGAAGGTGTTCATCTTGTGAAGAAATTCACGCCGGGCCATCTGCCGCTCGTCGGAAATGCCACGCGCAATAACCCCTTCCACCTCAAACCGGACGGCATTGGGGTCACCCCCTGTCGCAAACGGTTTGCACTTGGCCCCCAGAAAACCCGACTCGGAGAACCGGCCCTGCGGCTGGGTGAGCACGACGTAAGGCGGGATCAATCCCTTGTAGCCGGCGTTATAGCCTTTCATGAGCGCAAACACGGCGCCAATGCAGGGATAGGCCAGCCGCTCGCCGGGCAGATGCCCGGTCTGCATCAGATAGGCGGCTGTCTCGTGGCCGTTATTGCGATGCGTCATGCTGCGAATCAGGGAATATTTGTCCGCCTGTTTCGCGAGTTCAGGAAACAATTCACTCAGCAGGATCCCACTCTGATTTGTTTGAATAGAGGTCTTGAACTGACCTGTATAGTCGTAGCCCGCATCAGGCTTGGGATCCCAGGTATCCGTGTGAGACATACCTCCCCATAAAAACACCTGAATCACGGCTTTGGCTTTCGCCTTGATAGGCGGTTTAGGCGTCTCCGCTTCCGCGGCCATAACCTCGCAATCCAACTTGCCTGCCAGCCACAGCCCCGCCGCCCCCAGAAGCCCGCGCCGGATCGCCTCGCGCCGGGAAATGGGCATCTCGCCCCATCCCTCCCGCACAGAATCGGCTGCCGTGCGGTCCATGCTATGCTTCACTTCCATATGTTCCCCTCGTATCAATGCCGGTAAATAAACTCATCGCTGTTGATCAAGGCCCACACCAGAT
>JBIKMI010000161.1:0-6564 GCA_044359285.1 Kiritimatiellia bacterium | reverse complement strand
CTGCCACTCCTCCATCCTCGCGTCTCACGCCTCACGTTTCACTCCCTTCCCCTCACGTTTCACGTTTCACGCCTCACCTTTCACGTCTGATGCTGGGCACCGTCCAGTTCGGGCTGCCCTATGGTGTGGCCAACCGGACTGGACAGCCGGAGTACCGGGAGGTGCTGGCCATACTGGCCGCCGCGATCGAAGGTGGTGTGAACTGCATTGACACGGCGGCGGCATATGGCACGGCGGAGGAGGTGCTTGGCCGGGCGTTGAGCGAGTTGGGTGTGGCCGACCGTGTGGTTGTGGTCACCAAGGTGCGGGCGCTGACGCCCGCCGAACTGGCCGACGGGTCCCTGGCGGCGCGGGCCATTGAGGAGTCGGTGGCCGAATCCCGGCGACGGCTGCGGCTCGACTGCCTGCCAGCGGTGCTCTTTCATCGCGAGGCGGACGGGGTGTACCTGCCTGTGCTCGAGCAGCTCAAAGCCAAAGGCTGGTTGCGGTACGCCGGGGTCTCGTGCGACAACCGTCCGGGTCCAGCGGCGGATTTTGTGGCAGGCGGTCTTGCCTCCGCCCTGCAACTGCCCGGCAACATCCTGGATCGGCGTCATCAGTGCAGCGGCGTGTTACGCGCGGCGGCGGAGCGAGGTGTAGCTGTTTTTATCCGCAGTATCTACCTGCAGGGGTTGCTGCTGATGCCTGAGGACGAGATTCCCCAGGCGCTTCGAGCCGTAGTGCCGGCACGGCGGGCATTGGCCTCGGTCGCCGGGGAAGCCGGGATGCCGCTGGCCGAACTGGCGATGCGCTACCTGCTCGGGATTCCCGGTGTCACGAGCCTGATCACGGGAGTCGAGACCGTTGCCCAACTCCGGGAAAACCTGACGATTGTCGGGCGTGGTGCGCTGGCTGGCGCGCTCATGGATGCGATTGAGGCGGCGGCAACGGAATTGCCGGAGATGATTCTATCGCCGCGGCTCTGGCCGAAACCCACAGGAGGACCTGCTAAATGACACCGGAAAAGCGACCCATCACAATGACCCGGCAACAGATTGCCGGACGGCTCCGCCAGGGCAAAGGCCTGATCGACGCGCACACGCATCTGGGCGCCGACCTGGCGTTGTTTCTCAATGGAGACTATCCGTATGCCATTTCTGCCGAGGATCACGGGGTGCGGATGGCGCGGTCGGGGGTTGCGCACACCCTCTGCTTCCCGTTCATCTACAGCACGTATTTCCGGCTGGCGGACTTCCGGCGCGGGCAATTCCGACGGGATCCGAAAGGCGGAGCGGATTATCCCTACGCGTTCGAGAACGAACGCCTGTGCCGGGAAATCTATGAGGCCTTCCCCGAGTACGCCGGCCGCCTGCTGCCGTTTGCCTTCTTCGACCCGGCCCGGTCCCCGCGCGAGCAGGCGGCGGGCCTCCGCAGGCTGGCGGCGCGCTACCCGTTGTTCGGGCTCAAGACGGCGACCAGCTACTTGCATTCCCGCATTACCGTGCTGCTGGAGAAGGGGAACGGCCTGCTGGATCTTGCCGCGGAGTTGAATATCCCGGTTACACTCCACTGTGCGGTACTTCCGGGTGATCCCTGGGCCAATGTCTTTGAGATTCTCAAGGTGGTAAAGGCGCGGCCCGACGTGCGTTTCGCCATCGCCCACACCTGCCGGTTTGACCGGCGCGCGCTCGACGCGGCAGCGGCGTTGTCAAACTGCTTCGTGGACTTCTCCGCGTTTCACATCCATTGTGCACTGGCGCAACGGAACCACCCGGCCGTGGCGGCCAAGCGGGACCGGTTTCCCGCTGATTACCGCCATCATGCGGCGGCCATGCAGCGCATCACCGAGACGTACCCGGCGACCATGCTCTGGGGGTCGGATACTCCGGCCCATCTGTGGAAGAGCCGGTTCCGTGACGAACAGGGCAGGGAGGTCTGGATGGATCTGCCCTGCGGCCCGGACACCGAGGTGGCGGAGTTACGCAAGTTGCCGCGCGGGCTGCAACAGGACATCGGGCATGATAATGTTGTGAGGTTTTTGTTTGGGGAGGGGTAAGGGGTAAAGAGTAAAACGTAAGATGTAAAACGTAAGATGTAAAACGTAAGATGTGAAATGTAAAACGTAAGATGTAAAACGTAAGGTGTAAGATGTAAAAAGTAACAAGGCGGTAGACGTAATGGGTGTAAAGCTTAAAGAGGAGTGCAATGAGCAATAGTGTAAGGAACATTCCTGCTCTTTTCTTCTGTGTTTCGCCTTACGTTTTACGCCTTACGTTTTACGCCTTACGTCTCACGTCTCACGTCTCACGCCTCACGCCTCACGTTTCACGTTTCACGTTTCAAAATAGAAAGGATACGATTGCATGAGTACATTCAAGTTCAAACCGGCCGGGTTTATTCCGTTCCGTGACCTTAAAGCCATCGAGCGGGTCCGGCGCATCAAGCGCAAGGATATGGCACGTCACAAGAATCCCGACTTCCGCATCAGCGTCGTTCCGGACGCGGAGATGGAGGGGATGTGGATCAACGATATCTTCCAGAGGATCAAGCAGTCCGCCGAGGCTGGGCAGCCGCTGGTGATGATCATGCCCAACCCCTGGCCGAACTACGTGAAGGTCGCTGCTTTGATCAACAAACACCGCGTCAGTTGCCGGCATCTGCACACGTTCAATATGGATGAGTATGCGGACCAGGACGGCAACATTGCACCGGAGACATGGCCCCTGGGGTTTGGCCATGCCTTCAAGAAGTACTTCATCTCGGCCATCAACCCGAAACTCCGGCCGCTCGAGAAACAGGTCCATCTGCTCGGCAACAGGACCCTCAAGGACTATGGCCGGCGGATCGCCGACCTGGGCGGGGCGGACATCTGCTACAGCGGGCCCGGGTGGACGGGGCACCTGGCCTTTATCGAGCCGGATGCGCCGGAATTCGCGGCCGGGAGCCTGGAGGAGTGGAAGCGGATGGGGCCGCGCATTTGCACGCTCAGCCCGTTCACCATCGCCCAGAACTCGATGCACGGCTGCTTCGGCGCCAGCGGCGACCTGTGCGCCGTGCCGCCCAAGGCCGCGACGATCGGGCCGGCGGAGGTCATTGGCGCCAAGCACCGCATCGATATGCATGCGATCACCGTGGGCGGTTCGTTTAACTCGTGGCAGCGGCTCACGACCCGGCTGGTGCTGCATGGCCCGGTCACTCCGCGTGTGCCGGAATCCATTCTGCAGACGTTGCGGACAGATGTATGGGTGAGCGAAAGTGCGGCGGCGGATATCGAGACACGGTGGGATGTGGGGTATTGAGGAGTGAAACGTGAAGCGTGAAGCGTGAAGCGTGAAACGTGAGGAGTGAGGCGTGACAAAGATGAAGAAGGCAGTTGAGATAGGGATCCGGGCGGGGGCCGCCAGTCGCGATATCAGTCCGGGAAAGCCGGTGGCGCTTTACGGTTATCCCCACGTGGAACGGATTTCCACCGGGATCCACGATCCGCTTCTGGCGGCGGTGCTGGTGCTTCAAGGCGGCGGGCAGACTTTGGTCATGGCCTCCCTGGACCTGCTGATGATCGAGCCGCCGGTTGCCAGGGAACTCCGCCGGGCTGTTGCCGGCGCGCTGGCCATTCCGGAGGCGGGCGTTCTGATCAGTTGCACGCACACGCACTCGGGGCCGGTGACCTCACGGTTGGTGGCCTGGAGTGGTGATGCCACCATTCCGGCTCCGGACCCGGGCTACCTGGAGTTCGTCAAGAAGCAGACGGTGGCGGCGGCCATGGCGGCAATGGAAACCGCGACGCCAGCCGAACTGCAGTGGACGCGGGCGGATGCCGTCGGGGTGGGCGGGAACCGGTTGAGCCGGGATGGCCTCACGGATCCGGAGTGCGGGATTCTGGCCGTACGTGACGTTCAAACGCGGGCGTTGCGGGCGGTGTCGCTGATCTACGGCATGCATCCCACGGTGTTGCACGAGGATTCCACCCTGGTCTCCTCCGACTTTCCCCACTATACGAGACTGCATTTGAGGGAGAGTCTGGGCGGGGGAGTCACGGTGCTCTACCACACGGCGCCTGCCGGAAACCAGAGTCCGCGCTACTATGTGAACGGTCAGACCTTTGCCGAGGCGGAGCGTCTGGGGCGCCAACTAGGTGCTGCCGCGGCCGTGGCCTTGCGCGCGCTTGCCGCGGATCAGTGGAATGGCCATCCTTTCCTGAGTGCCGGGCTTAGTGAGGTGAAGTTGCCACGTCGCCCCTTGAGTCTTCTGGCGGATGCCAGGCGGCTGCTGGACGAGTACCGGAGCACGTATGAGCGCCTGAAGGCGGCGGGGGCCCCGCGCCCCGAGGTGCGGACCGCGGAGTGCGCCGTCTTTGGAGCCGAGGGCACGGTTGGGCTGGCCGAGGCTGAAGCCCGTGGGGAGATTGACCGGCTCCTGTCGCGGTATGCGCCGATCGAAGTACAATGCCTGAGGATCGGGGATGCCAACGTTGTCGGGTTGCCGGGCGAATGTTTTGTCGAGTATTCCCTGGCGATCAAGCGGGGAGCCGGCACCCGGACGTTTGTGGTCAGCCTGGTGAACGGGGAATTGCAGGGCTACATCGTGACGCCGGAGGCGTTGGCGGCGGGCGGTTACGAGGCGACCAATGCGGTGTTTGCGCCCGAGGCGGGCGCTGTGTTAGTCAAGGCGGCATTGCAACTGGTGAATGATCGGAGCGACGTTGATGATTCTGGCGATTGATCTTGGGTCCACCTCGTTCAAGGCGGGACTGTTTGATGAACGGCTCCGGCCGGTCTGGTCGCGCGCTGTGGCGCTGCGATACCACTACGGTGTTGATGGCTGTGTGGAACTGAGGGTGGAGGAGGTGGAGCGGGCACTGCGGAGCGTCCTGCCCCGGCGGCGTGCGATTTCAGTTGTCGCCGTCACCAGTCAGGCGCAGACGTTTACGGTGGTGGATGGGGCCGGTCGCGCGAAGCGGCCCTTCGTGTCCTGGCAGGACGGCCGCGCCGGCAAGGCTTGCGCGCAATTGCGGCGTCGGTTGCCGGACGCGGGCGAGCATGGCAGTTTTGCCGGATTGCTACCCGCTTTGCAGGTCTGCCAGATGCGCCACCACCCGCCGGCGCGCGGCCAAACGGCACTGCTGCTCCCCTCCTATTTTATCCGGCGCTGGACCGGCGAGAGTGTGACGGACGAGAACATCGCGGCGATGAGCGGACTGTATTCAGTGGCTGCCGGCGGTTGGTGGCCGGAGGGGCTGCGGGCCTGCAACCTGATGGAGCGCCAGTTGCCAAGGGTTCAGCCCATGGGCTCCATCGCCGGGTTGACTGTGGGCAACGACTATGGTTTGCCGGCGGGCGTGCCGGTGGTGCTGGCCGGCAACGATCAAACCGCGGGCGCCTACGGCGCTCAACTTGACGTCAACAATGCCACGCTGCTCACGCTCGGGACCGCGCAGGTGGCGTACCGGTGTGTGGCGCGGATGCCGGCGGCCAGGCCGGATTTGATCCGCGGGCCATACCCTGGCGGACAGGCATACCGGATGGCGGCGGATGCCTTTGGCGGCAATCTGGTCAACTGGGCCCGGACGGTACTGGCCGGGTGCGGGACTACGGACGGCTTCGATGCGGTCGCGGCCACGGCACCTTCGGGGTGTCGGGGGGTGGTGTTCGAGCCGGGGGACGGACTGGCGGTGGGGGGTGGCTGGCGGAACGTCAGCTTACATCACGGCTCGGGCGAACTGGCGCGAGCGGTGCTGGAGACGCTTGCCAGGCGCATGGCGCACCTGGTGCGCGTGGTCTGCCCCGGCCAGCTGCATGGCGTTCGGGTTGCCGGTGGCGGAGCAAGGTCGGCGTTGTGGCGGTCTATCCTGGCGGAGCAGCTCGGAATACCCGTTGTGCGCACGGATGCCACCCCGCTCACCGGCGCGGCGCGTCTGGCGGCGGATGCGATGTATTGACGTGGCGACGGCGGAATGAATAGGCTCTTATGCGTACTGGTGTATGCGTCAGGCATTCCTTTGTGCCTACACGAGAATACACTTTCTTGCCTGACGTGTGGAGTAATCGGCTTGCCACGGCCTTAACAGGGCCTGACAGGTACTTGGCATATTAAGTGCTTAATAAAAATGTTGCATAGAAAATGGGACGTGTTCATGATGGTCAATTCTGAGCCGTGAGGAGAATCGTTTTATGGATAAGAACGAGATCGGGGTTGAAAAGCGGATGATGGGAGTGCCCTTGAACAGGGGTGCTCGCTCTTTTCACGCCGGGTCAGGACCTCGTTTGTGCCGGACCCTGCCGGGTTCGTCATGCCTGCCGGCGCTGGTGGCGGTGTTGGTCTGTGTGCTGTGGGGCAATCAGGCGGCGGTTGCCGTCGATGGAACGGAAAAACAGGCGCGGATCCGGCAGACCGCCGAGCAACAGCGCGATATCCGCGAAGAGGCGCTCCGTACCGTTGCCGTGCTGAAGGAACTCTCCGAGGAACTGGTGTCCAACCGTTTTCGCGATCCCGCCCTGACCAAGAGCGTTTCCGGGGTGGAAGGCGCGCTGGAAAAAGCCGGCAACGAGTACATGGAAAAGTCGGAGCAGAATCTGAAGGCCTTGC
>JBIKMI010000011.1:0-22670 GCA_044359285.1 Kiritimatiellia bacterium | reverse complement strand
CCGCCCGGCGTGTGACAGAACTTGAGGAAGAAGGCCTGTACGGCTTCATCTTCAAATCCCGCTCGCCCAGCAGCGGGATGGAGAATGTCAAAGTCTACAACGCCAAAGGAATGGTGGGTGGCAAGTCACCCGGCCTCTTCGGCAAAACCTTCCAGGCGCATTTCCCCACTTTGCCCTGTGAAGATGAAGGCCGGCTGAACGATCCGGACTTGCGCGAAAACTTTATTGAACGCGTCTTCACCCTCTGGCGCTACCGGAATACCGTTAGCACCAGCCCTATCACTCCGGCCTGATTCCTCTGATTGTACCGGTGACGATGCTTCGTTATTACGTCATCAAACACGCGATCCCCTACCTGATGGATCAATACTATCTGACCCCGCACCCCATGGAGCTTAAGCTGCGCAATCATGCGTGAACCTTCCATTCCTGTTTCGTTGACGACATCGTCGATACGTCTTATTCTGCCAACCAACTAATTCGGAGATCATCATGATTAAAGTAGCGATTGTGGGTGCGGCAGGTCGGATGGGACAGGCGTTGGCGCGATGTTCAAAATTAATGCCTCAGCTTCAACTGGTGGCGGCGGTTGAATCGGCTTCCTGTCCATTGTGCGGCAAGGATATTGGACTGATCGCCGGAGTTGGCGAAAGTGGGTTGCTTATTTCCAGTGATATTCTCGCAGCGGTTAAAGCGGCTGATGTTCTCATTGATTTCAGTTTCCACGAGAATGTCCCTGTGACGCTCAAGTATGCGGTCGAATTCAAGAAAGCCGTGGTCATTGGCACCACGGGCCTCAATCCCGAAGAGCGTGCCATGGTGGAGCAGGCGGCCAAGGTGATTCCCATCGTCTCGGCGCCCAACATGAGCCTGGGCGTGAATCTCCTGTTTGCGTTGGTGGAGCAGGCGGGCAAGGCGCTGGGTCTGGACTATGATGTCGAGATCACCGAGGCCCATCACCGCTTCAAGAAAGACGCGCCCAGCGGCACCGCCCTGCGGCTTGGCGAAAAAGTCGCTCAGGGGCGTAAACAAATCTTCAGGGATGTCGCCATCTACGGGCGCGAAGGGTTGGGCGAGGAACGGCCTAAGGGTCAAATCGGCATCCATGCCCTGCGCGCGGCCGACATCATCGGGGACCATACCGTCCTCTTTGCTACTGAAGGCGAGCGGATTGAGATCAGCCATCGCGCCACCAGCCGTGACGCCTTTGCCAAGGGCGCCCTGCACGCGGGCGTCTGGCTCGCTTCCGGCAAAAATCCCGGCCTGTATGACATGCAGGACGTGTTGGGATTACGCTGAAATCGGTTGATAAGTTGCTGAGTTGTCAAGTTGTTGTGGATGAATTCGCCTCAACAACCCAGCAACTTATCAACCAAACAACTTTAGCACGGAGTGCTTATGGAAATTGGATTGAGCTTGGGATCGAATCTGGATCATCGCTTCGATAACCTGCGTGAGGCCACCCGACGTATTGATGCCCTACCCGGCACCGTGATTCTCGCCAAGGCGCCGATTTACGAAACCGAGCCGGTGGACGTGAAGCCGGAATATACCACCCTGCATTACCTCAATACCGTCGTCATCATTGAGACCTCCATGGAGCTCTCCGCGATGTCCGATGCCCTGCATCAAATTGAGGCTGATATGGGCCGGGTCCGTACGGAAGACCGGAATGCGCCACGGGTCATTGATATTGATCTCCTCTATGCAGGCAACATCCAGCGAGCGGATGGCATCCTGGATCTCCCCCACCCGCGCTGGGCCCAGCGCCGGTTCGTGGTCCAGCCCCTGGCCGATGTGCGGCCGTTCCTGCGCCTGCCGGGCGAATCCCGCCAGGTATCCGACATTCTCAAGGCGCTCCCCGCCGCGAACGTGACGTTGTTCCGGGCCGGGGATATGTGGTAGTTAAACGTTTCACGAAAAGGTTTGTTGATTTACGGGTTTCACCCTTCACGGTTTTGCGGGTCCTTCGCGCCTTCGTGTGAGATTCCCAAATCAGCCCAACAGGTATTTCCGGCGGGGGGTCCCGTGTTCGATCGGCTTGGTGAGGATGGTCTTGCGGCCCACGGCCTGTCCGGCGCGATGGACATCCTCGTCGATGAGGCGGCCGGAGCCGGCCGACTTCCGGAGCCGGGGATGGCGGACCCGCAGATAGGCCGTGAGTTGCACATCGTCCCGCTTCATCAGCGCATAGGTCGCGGGGCTCTCCTTCTCAAGTTGATGGTCCTGTGTCTTCAACTTCTCCGAGAAACCGCTCAACAGGCCCAGCGCGAAATCCACCTTGCTGCCCGGTCTGTCCGTGCGTCCTTTCCTGAAGATCTGCCACTGGTCCTTGATGGTCCGCTTGAGAAAGTCATAAACGTAGCCGGCCATCTTGACGTTCTCGGTGGTGCCGCTGATTTCGAGGATCCGGCCCATCCGCTCCTTCTCCACCACATAGGCACAGATCCACACGGCTTCCACGAAGTAGTAATCCTGCAGCAACCGGCTCAGGGCGTACTCGTCGGCCGACTGCTTGAGCCGGGGCTCCCCGAGGCAGAGGCTGCAGTAGTGCCGGTTTACCGTGCCGGAGAGCAGGTCGATATTGTAACGGGCGATGGTCTCATGGACTTTGGTCATGGCCAATTCAGCCTCATGCCGGTTCGCGCTTTGGGATAAAGCCAGCAGCTTTTTCACACGCAGCAGGATCCGGTCGTTCTCATTCAGCTCACCGGTGTTGAGGGTCTCATAGAGTGAAGGGAAGTCCCCTGCCGCCCGCGGATCCGCATTGACCAGACGACACGCCTCCTGAAACCGGGCGCCATGCGGGTGGTCATTTCCACCCAGAAGCTCATCGGCCACCTGGTGGGCCAGTTCGTGGAGCAACACCTCGCGAACGGTCATCCAGCGATGGTTCAGGACCAGCCGGCGGCTGAAGGCCATGATCCGCCGCTCGCGGTGCCACTCGGCCCACCGTTTCTCAAAGTCACGCAGTTCGAAGGCAGGCAGGAGGAGACGGTTTCTAAGCGCAGGGGACAAAAAACCCACGGCATTTCTCCACTCACAGATCAATCCGTGAAGGACACGTCTTTCCAGTTCCTGTTGGGATTCGGCAAATTTCTGCACGATATATTTACCCGTCTTCCAAAGACCACCCGCATCCCTCCTCGAGGGCGGTACCGGCCTTGCAGGCCAGATAGAGGGGTTCAACCTTCTCGCACGCCCAGGGGGTCTGGCGCAGGAACTTGAGGCTGAAGCGGGGGTGTTGCCGATCATTCATGCCGGCATACTAGCTTGTCCTTATCAGGATACTCAAGAGGGAACAGATCAATACCCAGGGCAAACGCATCTAAATACTGCAAAAAATGTAAATGATGATCACCCTTTGCGCCATGCTTGCTGTTTTGGGGGTGTTTTGGCACGCTCACTCCATGAGAAAGATTCTCGCTGCGTTTCTGGTGACCCTGTTCTTTTCTGCGCCCACCATCTTGGCCGATGACATCAAGGTTTGGCCGCTTTTCTACCAGAGTACTGATCCTGAAACCCACACCGCGCGGACTGAGTTCCTCTGGCCGCTCTTCGTGCGGGAGAGGACTTCAGACTACGCCGCCAACCAATTCCTGAGCTTTCCCCAGTCGTTTCCAGCAAAGTATCCCAGCCAATTCTATTTCCTGTGGCCGTTCAGCGGCCTGAGAACAGGCGCAGGACATGACGCCTGGCTGTTTCCCTTCCTGTGGAGCGGGTCGGATCAGGGGCGTAACGACCATTACTTTGCTTTGTTTCCTGCCTTCTACTACGGGGAGAACGGCGATGATCACACCCTGAACATCGCCCTGCTGCAGCATAACCATTGGGATACGGAAGGGGCTGGACATTATCTATTCCCGCTGTTCTGGAATTCCCGGGAGTCGCGGGCTGGGCATGATAGGCGGTCCTTCGGCCTCTTGCCGCTGTTCTGGATGAACAGGAGTCAAAACAACGACATTAGACACCAGTCCCGTTCGTATTCCGGGGGCACCCTGCTCCTGAACTGGTGGAGCCGGCGGAGCGCGACCAATTCGACCGGCAACCGCATCAGTATTTCCGAGAGCGCGTCCGACAATCTCTTCCCTGTTTTCCGCCGTACCCGGTCCTCGACAACATCATTCATATCCGAGGCCGGGGATCACTTCAGCGATTCCTTATGGGTCATTCCCTACTGGCAGTCGCATAAAACCACCACTAACAGTTATGAGACAACTTCGGAATCCCGTCACCGGCTTTTCCCATTCTACTGGGACTGGCAGGAGACGAGGGGTAAAAAGGGGGAGAGCGGACAGGCTTTGCTCCCCCTGTGGTGGCATTCCGCCACCCTTGAAGGCGGTGAGTTGGCCGAGTCGGCCGATTTCCTGGTTCCCATCGGTGCCCACTTCTACAAGAAGGGCGAGTATGATACTCGGAATATCCTGGGTCCCATGTTCAATCGTACGGAGAATACCCGGACCAAAACGGTTCGTTATGATGCCTTCTTTCCGTTCTTCTCGCTCACGCGCGGGGAGTCGGAATCGGGCGGGCATATTTTCCCGCTGGTTGGCTGGAATACGGAGCGGGGTCGGCATGACAACCTCTGGTACGGTTTTCCACTGGGCTGGGATTGCGAGTCGCAGGAAGCCTTCGATTACCGGATGAGCCGTCCGCAATTTTTCGCTTTGCACGAGATGGAGACCCGTCCGTCCGTGTCAGATACCGATTGTCGTAACGGCCCGCGCCGCACGGTTGCCTTCTATCCGTTTGTCTGGTCAAAACGGCAGGCCGACGAACAGCATCAGGGATTCCTCCCGTTCTATTGGCGTGACAGTCTGCGTTACGGCCGGTCCGTCTCGGATCAGACGGTCCTTCCGCTTCTCCTGGGCGATTTCAGGACGGTGTATCGCGACGATCTCCCCGTATCTTCTCACCAAAACTACCTCCTCTCCCTGATTGCAAACGGGCGGAGTCCCGACTCCAGGAGTTGGCGGGTTTTCCCGTTGTTTTCATATAACCGGTCAGGGGGTTCGCTGGATTATTCGTCCTTCATCCTGCCCTTCTCCTATGACTCGTGGCGCGATCCCGAACGCCCCGATGTTGCCCGGTCATCCGAGTTGTCGATTCCCTTCTCCTTCCTGCCGCTGTTCCGGAGCGCCACTAGTCAAAGCGGGCCGACGAATGGCACTCGGAAAAGCTGGATTTTTCCCCTCTACAAGAGTGAAACAACATCTGGAGTTGAGGGGGATTGTTCGAAGCTCTCGATCCTGTGGCCGCTCTGGAACGGGGAATGGTTGAACGGCGAGACTCGTATCCGCGGGCTTGGCGGGGTGATGAACTACTACGAGCGGGATGCGGAAGGATTTGTCGAGCAGCGATTCCTATACCGGGTGTTTACCCGGCGCAACCGCAGTTGGTTCAACGAGCACGAATTGATGCCCCTTTTTGCCCGGTCCTCACGCGAGGACGGCTCATCCTCGTGGGGATTCCTGGGCGGGTTGCTGGGCGGCGGGAGCGACGGCACCCGTAATTACTTGCGTCTTCTGTATCTCAAGATCCCCACCCGTACCGCCGCTCCGGTCACAGCCGAGGCACTTGCCGCGGGAAGGAAACGGCATGCCGAACTGGCCCTCGATTACCTGCAACACGACCGCCATGATCGGGCCGCCATCGAGTTCACGCTGGCGGGGAACGCCTATGCTGACGATGCGGCATTCCAGCTTGCCGCCGGCGAGGCGTATGTGAAGGCTGAGCCCGATGCTCTGGGCAAGGAATTGCGCTCCAGTATTCCCAAATCGCTTGATCCGATTTATGGAACATCAGGCAAGGGGAATGAGGGCACCATCCGGAAGAATCTAAGATCATTGGCTGTCCGTCATTTCGAAGCGGCTCTGAGACTTGGTGCTGACAAGCCTGAAACGCTTTGTAAACTCGCGACCGCCATGACCGATCTTGGGAATCGGCCAGGGGCGTTGATGTGCCTCAATGAATCGGATCGGATTCTTCCAAATTTCACAACCGCCATGATGCGATTGAAGATGGCACAGGAGATCTGGGCCGAAAGTCATGATGCCAGAAAAACAAACACGCCGACCAGCCTTGCGGCTCGGGAGGTCGTCTGGGCCGTTTTGACTGAACTCAAGTCCCGCTATCCGCAGTCGCCTTGCCTGGCGCTTGAGGAAGCCCGTTTGCTCCCGAAGGAGGATAAGTCGCAGCGATATCCGGATTATGGGGGGTACGGGTGGCAATCAAGTCAGGGTGCATTCTCAGAAAATGTCAGCCGCCAGCTTGAGATTTATCAGGAAGCCGCCAGCTGGACTTCTGGAATGGAAGAGGAGGAGTGGTTGAGAAGCCAGAAACGGAGGAGGCGGAAACAACCTGCGGATTTCGGGATTTATTGGAACCCGGACATGGTTCCAACTGTGCCTCCGAAAATCCTCTGTGCATGGTTAGCCGCCTCGATCCTGAATCGACAAATGGCGGATTTGATTGCGGATAAGAAATATGACCGTGCCGAGGCGCTTCGCCTTCCGATATTCCGACTTTTGCCTCATGACTGCAGTCAATGTGCTGGTGACGACAGTCCGAGCGATCATTCGCGATATCGCGGTTCAACAGCACTTTTCCTTCAGAACCTTTACACCCTTTACATAACTGTCTCCCATCGTCCGCTGGACTACATTGTGGCGGCCGAAACTCTAGCGCCAACACTCTGCCGGCACCAGCAGCCCGTTGTTTCAAACGCCCTGGAGTCCGTCCGCCTGGAACAGCAGTACATCAAGACCTGGCATATTGCCGGCGACGTTGCCGGAAAGCGGGTCAGCCTGGATTATACGGGGAAATTTTTCGAGCGGTATGTGGATCTGGACGCGATTCTGGGACAGCCTGACGCCTGCATGGTCACGGCGGAATGCACAGTGGTCTCGCCTGACGAACGCCGGGTTATCCTGCGCCTCGGTTTCGACCGCACTCTGATAGGCGAGCTGAACGGGCGCGTTGTGTTCGGGCCCAAGTCGAGAAAGATCGCGGTGCGTGATGAGTACCGGGTGCCCCTCACACTGAAGGCCGGGATGAACCGCCTGAAATTGACGGTGACCGACGACACGCTTGCCTATGGTTTCTTTGCCCGGTTGAGTTCTGAAAACGGAGAGTTCATGAAGGATCTGTTGATCGATGCCGCGCATCAGTGATGGAATGGCAAAATACTCAAGGATGGCGGCGAGCGGCCATCGGCAAGGCGACGCACCGCATCTTCACTCTTCCCGCACGATATCGGCGCCAAGCGCGCGGAGGCGCTCTTCGACGCGCTCATAGCCGCGATCAATGGTCTGGGCGTTGTTGATGACGCTCTCGCCTTTGGCACAGAGAGCGGCAATCAGCAGGGCCATGCCGGCCCGGATATCAGGGCTGGCCATATTGATGCCATGCAGGCGGGCGGGTCCTGTGACCAATACCCGGTGCGGATCGCAGACCACCACCCCTGCGCCCATGCCAATCAGGTAATCCACAAAGTACATCCGGCTCTCAAACATCTTTTCAAAAAAGAGGATGGTCCCCTTCGTCTGGGTGGCCGCCACCAGGGAGACACTCATCAAGTCCGACGGGAAACTCGGCCAGGGCCCGTCCTCGATCTTGGGAATCGCGCCACCGAAATCTTTGGTGATCCGCAGGGTGCGGCGGGGAGGCAGGGTCACCGTGGTCCCCTCCATCTGAAGTTTGATGCCCAGCTTCTGGAACGTTTTGCCGATGATCAGCATCGGCTCCGGTTCCACCCCCGTCACACGCAAATCGCCCCCCGTCGCGGCGGCGGCAGCGACAAAACTGCCGATCTCAATGTAATCGGGTTGAACCGTATGTGTCGCTCCATGCAGGGACTCCACCCCTTGAATGATGAGGCGGTTGGTGCCCAAGCCGGAGATCTGCGCCCCCATTTTATTGAGAAGAACAGCCAGATCGGTCACATGAGGTTCGCAGGCGGCATTAAAGATCGTCGTCTGCCCGCGGGCCAGGGTGGCCGCCATCAGCACGTTTTCCGTGGCCGTCACACTGGCCTCATCCAGGACCATGGCCGTGCCTTGAAATTGCTTCCGGCGAAAGACGAAATTCTGGCCGCCTTCCACCTCAATCCCCAACGCCTTCAGGCCTTGGAAATGTGTGTCCAGCCGGCGCCGGCCAATCACATCGCCCCCGGGCGGTGAGAGCGTGACTTTCCCCAACCGGGCCGCCATCGGGCCGGCCAGCAGAATCGAAGAGCGCACCTTGCGGCACAAAACAGGATCCAATTTGGTACGGCGTAAACCCTTTGCGCAGAGCGTGACCGTATGGTCCTTCACCCCGATCTCCACACCTAGGCCGGCAAGCAGCTCCAGCATGGTGTGCACGTCCTCAATCAGCGGGACGTTTTCAAGCGTCACCGCTTTATCAGTCAGCACACAGGCCGCCAGCATCGGGAGCACAGCATTTTTGTTGCCACCCGGCACATAGGTACCGCTCAGACGTTTGCCGCCATTTATGATGAAACGCGCCATGGAGTTTAAAGAGTTACGAGTTATGAGTTATGAGTGAGTGGACTGGATTATTTTCAATCACCCATAACTGATAACCTTCAACCAAGAATTTCCTTCGCCAGTTTGACCACATTCGCCGTGGTAAAGCCGAACTTCTCGGCCAGCACCTGCGCGGGCGCGGAAGCGCCAAAGGTATCCATGCTCAGGATGCGCCCCTTGCAACCGACATACTTGGCCCAGCCCATGGAGGAACCGGCTTCAACCGCCAGGCGTTTCTTGCAATCCGCCGGCAGGACCTGCGCCCGGTATTCCGCGCTCTGCTTCTCGAAGAGATCCCAGGACGGCATGCTCACCACGCGCACAATCTTGCCGCCCTTGGCGACCTCCTTCGCCGCATCCAATGCCAGACCAACTTCGGACCCCGTTCCGATCAAAATGAGGTCCGGCGTGCCTTCGGCGCTTTGCCACAGCACATACGCGCCCTTCTCCAGGTTCGAGGCGGCGGGATAGACCTTGCGATCCAGCACCGGCAGATTCTGCCGGGTCAGCAACAGGAGTGTCGGACCTGATTTATTTTTAAGGGCGGCGATCCAGGCGGAAACGGTCTCCGTGGGATCGGCAGGACGAATCACCGATACATTCGGCATACAGCGATAACTGGCGATCTGTTCGACCGGCTCATGCGTCGGGCCGTCTTCACCGACATAAAAGCTATCGTGCGTGAAGGCATAGATCGTCGGCAGATTCATCAGCGCCGCCACGCGGATGGTGGGCCGGCAATAATCGGAGAAGACGAAGAACGTGGCGCCGAACACCCGGAAGCCGCCATGCAGCTGCAGGCCGTTCATAACGCCCGACATCCCGAGCTCGCGCACCCCGAAATGCAGATTGCGCCCCTCGAACTTACCCGGCATCACCGAGCCCATTCCCTCCAGAAAGGTCTTGGTGCTCGGCGCCAGATCCGCCGCACCCCCCACGAACCAGGGCAGCGCCTTGGCCAGCACCTGCATCGTTTTTCCCGAGGAGACACGGGTCGCCTCCGGCTTTTCAAAGGTCGGCATGAGCTTCTCGAGATCCGCCGGCAGCTCCTGCTTCACGCATTCCTGCCAGGTTTTAGCCAGCTCGGGATAGGCGGCGGCATACTTCTTGTACCCGGCTTCCCACGCCACCACCTTGGCCTCCAACTCACGGGCACGGACGGCAAACAGCTCCCGCACCTGATCCGGCACGTAGAAATCCTGGTCTTCAGGCAGGCCGAGGGCTTTCTTGGTCGCCTTGACCTCCGCCACACCCAGCGGCTCGCCGTGCGCCTTGTGGGAATCGTGCAGATTCGGGGAGCCCTGGGCAATATGGGTATTGGCGATGATCAGGGTAGGCCGGTCCTTCTCGGCCTTGGCGGTCACGATGGCCTTCTCGATCTCATCCATATTGTGCCCGTCGATCTCAAGCACATTCCACTTATACCCCACAAAGCGTTTGCGCACATCGTCACTGTAGGCCAGGGCGGTGCCGCCCTCGATGGTGATACGGTTGCTATCATAGAACACGACCAGCTTATTCAGCCCGAGGTGGCCGGCCAGGGAAAAAGCCTCATGCGAAATCCCTTCCATCAGATCGCCATCCCCGCAGAAGACAAAGGTGTGGTGATCCACCGGGGCAAACGCACCGGCATTAAAGCGGGCGGCCATCATCCGCTCCGCCAGCGCCATCCCGGCGGCCATCGCGCACCCCTGCCCCAGCGGGCCGGTAGTGGCTTCGACGCCGGCGGTATGACCATACTCCGGATGCCCGGGGGTCTTGCTACCCCATTGGCGGAATTGAGCCAGTTCGCTGAGCGGCAAATCATAGCCGGTCAGGTGGAGCATACTGTAGAGCAACATCGACCCATGGCCGCCGGACAACACAAACCGGTCGCGGTTCGCCCAATCGGGCCGGGACGGACAATGATTCAAATGATTCATGAACAACACGGCGGCCACATCCGCCATTCCCATCGGCATGCCCGGATGGCCGGAATTTGCCTTTTGCACCCCATCCATCGCCAGACCCCGAATGGTATTTGCCACTACTTCAATTTCTTTGCTCACGACGTCACTCCCTTTTCTTTATTTTTCTATAAAAATCTGCAAGAAACCCCTTGCGGAGAAGCTTGCCCTTCCATATATTGGAACGGTTAATGGTAGCGATTCATGTTCGGTTGTCCAGTCTGCAATTCAGCAGACTTCCGGCGAGCCCCTGTCACGAATCTTATTTCGTGGCCGAACTTTGCCGAAGTTTTGATTATAGCGGGCACTGAAATGGGACCAGCAGGACCGATCTGTTTTTTTCAGCAGTAATTAGTGGAAGAGTTTCGCACCGCACGTTGCGGCGCGAGTCAACATAAAAGAGGAGTAAGGGTCATGGCAGCGATGAGTCAGAAAAAGTATGTGTACAGTTTCGGCCGCGGTAAAACCGAGGGCGGAGCCAGTGATAAGAACCTGTTGGGCGGCAAGGGCGCAAACCTTGCGGAAATGTGTCATCTCGGACTTCCCGTTCCGGCGGGGTTCACGGTGTCGACGGAGTGTTGCGTGGATTTCTTCGCCAACAAATCGCGTTTCCCCAAGAGCCTGACCGCTGAAGTGGAAGTGGCGCTGCGTCAGGTCGAAACCGACATGGGCATGAAGTTCGGTGATCTCAAGGACCCCCTGCTGCTCTCCTGCCGTTCCGGTGCCCGCAAATCGATGCCCGGCATGATGGAAACCGTGTTGAATGTCGGTCTCTGCACCAAAACGATTCCCGGCCTGATCGCCAAAACCGGCAATGAGCGTTTTGTATACGACTCCTACCGCCGCCTGATCATGATGTACTCGGATGTGGTGATGGAGAAGTCTGAAGGCGTCGAACCCGCCGAGGGCAAAGGCATCCGCATGCAGCTGGAAGGCATCATGCACGAGCTCAAGGTCAACAAGGGCTATAAGTCCGATACCGACATGACCACCGAGGACCTGAAGGGGTTGTGCGAAAAATTCAAGGAGCGCGTCAAGAAAGTGCTGGGCAAGGCGTTCCCGGATGATCCGATGGATCAGATGTGGGGTGGCGTCGGGGCTGTGTTCAAGAGCTGGAACGGCAAACGCGCGATCTCCTACCGCCGCATCGAAGGCATTCCGGACGAATGGGGCACCGCCGTCAACGTCCAGGCCATGGTGTTCGGCAACATGGGCGATACGTCCGCCACCGGGGTGGCCTTCACCCGTAATCCCGCCACCGGCGAGAACAAGTTCTACGGCGAATGGCTGATCAATGCCCAGGGTGAGGACGTGGTGGCCGGCACCCGCACGCCCAGTCCGCTGAATGACGACACCAAGAACGACCAGAACAAGCACCTGCTGTCGCTGGAAGGCCAGATGCCGCCGATCTACAAGCAGCTGTGCAAGATCCGCGCCACGCTGGAGAAGCATTACAAGGACATGCAGGACATCGAGTTCACGATCCAGGAGGGTCAACTGTTCATGCTGCAGTGCCGTAACGGTAAACGCACCGGTACCGCCGCGCTGAATATGGCCATGGATATGCTCGCCGAAAAACTGATCGACGAGAAAACCGCGGTCCTGCGCATTGAGCCCCAGCAGTTGGACGAGTTGCTGCACCCGGTGGTGGATCCCAAAGCGGAAGCGGTTCTCAAGGCCCTCTGCAAGGGCTTGCCTGCCGGACCCGGCGGCGCCTGTGGGCAGATCGTATTCACCTCCGCCGATGCGGTGAAGTGGGCCAAGGCCGGCAAGACCGTGATCCTGGTTCGCGAAGAGACCAATCCCGAGGACGTGGAAGGCATGCGCGCCGCCATGGGCATTCTGACCGCACGCGGCGGCATGACCAGTCATGCGGCCCTGGTGGCCCGTGGTTGGGGCAAGTGTTGCATCGTCGGCGCCAGCGGCCTCCATGTGGATGTACATGCGAAGAAGCTCACGGTGGGCAATGTGGTGCTGAAGGAAGGGACTGTTGTGACCCTGAACGGAAGTCGTGGCACGGTCTTCAACGGCAAGGTGGCCCTGGTGGATAATTCCGAGAATCCCCGCTTCCAGAAGTTCATGCAGATGGTGGACAAGTTCCGCACCATGGGCGTGCGCGCCAATGTGGAAACCGCCGAGGATGCCCGTAAGGCGCGCGTTTTCGGGGCCGAGGGTATCGGCTTGTTCCGGACCGAGCACATGTTCTACGGCAAGGGTTGCGATGAGCCTCTCTTCCTGCTCCGGAAAATGATCCTGAGCAAATCCGCCGAAGAACGGGTGTCGGTCCTCAAGAAGCTGTTCCGCTTTGTGAAGAGCGACATCAAGTCCACCCTGGCCGCCATGGACGGCCTGCCGGTCACCGTGCGGCTGCTGGATCCGCCCCTGCATGAATTCGTGCCCCAGAGCCCGGCCAAGCAGAAGGAACTGGCCGTCAGCCTCGGCATTTCGCCCAAGGAAGTCAAAGCCCGCGGTGATGCCCTGCATGAATCCAATCCGATGATGGGACACCGGGGGGTGCGGTTGGGCATCACCTATCCCGAAATCACGGAAATGCAGATCCGCGCCATTTTCGAGGCGGCGGCGGAACTGATCAAGAGCGGCAAGCAGTGTCACCCGGAAATCATGATTCCGGTGACCTGTGATATCAACGAGCTCAAACATCAGAAGGCCATCGTCAAGGCCGTCTACGAGGACGTGATCGCACGCAAGAAGATCGACTCCATCCCCTATTTATTCGGGACGATGATCGAGATTCCGCGGGCGGCCCTGCTGGCCGACCGCATGGCGCAGGAAGCGGACTTCTTCTCGTTCGGGACGAATGACCTGAGCCAGATGACGTTCGGCTTCAGCCGCGATGATATCGGCGGGTTCATGGGCGACTACCTGGAGAAGAAGATCATTGCCGCCGATCCGTTCCAGACCATTGATCAGGATGGCGTAGGCCAGTTGATCAAGATCTCGGTGGAGAAGGGCCGTCAGACCAAGAAGAACCTGAAGGTCGGAATCTGCGGGGAACAGGGTGGAGATCCGGAGTCGGTGAAGTTCTGCTTCAAGACCGGTCTGAACTATGTGAGCTGCAGTCCGTACCGCGTGCCGATTGCCCGCCTGGCCGCCGCTCACGCGGCGCTCAAGGGCTGAGCCGCCTGACTGAGCACGTCTGAAAAGACAACGCCCCGGAGGTCACTCCGGGGCGTTTTTTTGTGCCATCCAGCCTGGCGGACTATTCCGCCGCAGGGGGTGGCGGAGCCGCTGCAGGGGGTGGCGGAGCCTCGCCCCCCGGCCTTTTTTCCCCCTTGTTCAATCTGGGGCCCGGGCGCTTCCCCTCATGTTTTCCCATATTGTTTTTCATCTTTTCGCGCATCTTGAGCCGTTGCTCAGGGGTCAGGATTTTTCGCACCGCCAACATCTGCTTAACCTGGACCTTCGCCATCTCTGAACGCACTTTCCCGATGTCATCCGCCAATGCCAGAACCGCTGTTTCATCCACCGGTTCAGCCCCCATCAAGGCCGCCTGCTTCCGGGCGAGCTTCTGCATCTGCTCACGCAACCCGCTCATTTCATTTGATGATGCCACTGCGACCGACGTCATTTGCGCCTGTTGCTCGGCGGTGAGTTGCAACGCCTTAGCGACGGCCGGACGCAACACCATCATGTCGCCGCCCTCTCGCATTTCGCTGCCGCCCGGCAGCCTCGCCAGACCCGGGCGCTCCCCCTCCATGGCCGGTTCGCTTGCCATCACCACCATCGTCAGCCCCATCACACAACCCAATATCAGCTCAACGCGTTTCATCTTTGCCCATCCTTTCATTTTTTATACAGCTCGTTACGCTACAGAACGGATACACCCCCTTAAATATTGCATGTTTCCAGATGCACCTCCGATTCCCCGCCCGAAAACCGCTTCAATCAGGCGTAAAATCACGGTTTTTGGCATTCCCGCGGGGGGCTGTTAATTTCTTTGCCCCCGTATGCCATTCAAAACGAATAGGTTACATATTTCAGGCGGTGCGGCTCATTCTTTTTCAAGCGATCACTCCGCTGCATTTGCATTCTTGATATGATTTAGTTTTAGCCATACTACACTACAGGTTGTGGGCTATATTGATTTAAATCCAACCTGTCGTAGGTGAAAATTATTTTGAACAAAAGTGATAATTCCCCTTGCCTGCTTATATTTTCTCACCTATTGTCCTGCGTCAGCGGGTGTAAGAGAGGACGGCAAGTGATCTGTTAACAACTTGTTAATAACTCTGGAACCCCCTCGCTTTATTGACGTTTGATTAGATTTTCATTTTAATCTGCTTGATATGGCCGTCTGTGGCAGTGCCTGGATGGCCAGAGGAGAGTTACCGTGTCGGAAAACCATGTGTCGGCAGTATGGAGTGCGGCTTGCGACCATCTGGGCAAGCTGTTGCATCCGGATATTTATTCGCGTTGGATAGCGGTGATCGAGCCGGGCAGCATTGAGGGGCAAACGCTGACCTTGCGGGTGGGAAATAATTTTTACCAGACCTGGCTTGAGGAAAATTACCTGCCGCTCATCAAGGCGGCCGTCTCCTCGGTCTCCGGTGAATCCTATGAGATTGTGTTTCAAGTGGCGAAGCGCATGCTGGAACCGGTGACGGCGCCGGAGACCCAGGCCAGCCGTGAGCCCGTGGCGGCACCCCGCCGCCCGTCAGGAGTGCGCCAACCCGGCGGCCCGGTCTTCAATGCCAACTTTACCTTTGATGGGTTTGTGGTGGGGCCCTCAAATAATTTCGGGCATGCGGCGGCCCTGGCTGTGGCCCAGTCGCCCGCCCGTGCGTACAATCCCCTTTTCATCTACGGGGGCTCCGGCCTGGGGAAAACCCATCTGATGCAGGCGATTGGTCATCATGTCCTGAAAAACTCCAATGCCAGGATTGCCTACTTATCCTCCGAAAGCTTCACCAACGAATATATCGAGGGGCTCCAGAATAAGACGCTGGTGCAGTTCCGCAAGAAATACCGGAGCATGGACCTGCTCCTGATTGATGATATCCACTTCCTGGCAGGCAAGGAGCGGATGCAGGAGGAGTTCTTCCACACCTTTAACGCCCTGTTTGATGCGCATAAGCAGATTGTGCTGACCAGCGACCGTCCTGCCAGCGAGATCCAGGGGCTTGAACAACGGCTGGTGACCCGCTTTGAATGGGGACTGGTGACGGAGCTTCAATCACCGGATCTGGAGACCCGCATCGCCATCTTGCGCAATAAACAGGCACAATGCGGGTATAAGCATTCCGATGAAGTGATTCTGTTTATCGCCAAAACCATCCGCTCGAATATCCGGCGGCTTGAAGGGGCGCTGATCCGGGCCACCTCCTATGCCTCGCTGATGAACCGGGCCCTGACCATTCAGGACCTTGAGACCCTGTTGCGGGATACCATTGACCAGGAGAAACAGGAAGACCTCACGTTCGAGCACATCATGAAGGCCGTGGCGGATCATTATGATATCCGCCTGGTCGACATGACCAGCAAACGACGCCCGGCGGCCATCACGCTGCCCCGCCAGATCGCGATGTATCTCTGCCGGTCACTGACCCCTTCCTCGCTTCCCTCCATCGCCGGCGCGTTCGGCAAAACCCATGCCACCATCCTGCATGCGTATCGGGAAGTCTCCCGCAAAATGGAAACCGATCCCGATCTCCGCCAGAATGTTTCCCATCTCAGCCGGCTCCTGGAGAAGAAGAGTTGACAACTATGTTCATAACAAAGAGAAATAGTGTTGGTAACTGGCTCAAAGCATGTTATCACACGTTGCTCACACCTGATCAAGGGGGTCCATCAACAGGTGGCCACCTCCCGAATTCAGCTGTTTTGTTGGTTGTTTATGGAGTTTCCGAGGTTGTTGATGTTATGCACAGGGTATAATACGGGTGATAGTTTAACATTTATATAAAGAATACTATTATTGAAATGTTGATAGTTTGAAACGGGAGAGCTTAATGAAACTTGTTATTGCAAAAGATGCCGTCATGTCGGGACTTCAAATGGTTCATGGTGTGGTTAATGTCCGGCCGACACTTCCCGTTCTTTCCAATGTGTTGCTGGAAGCCAAGAATGATCGCCTGTGGATGACGACCACCGACATGGATGTGACCATGCGCTGTGCCGTGGAGGCCAAAATCGGCAAGGCTGGCGCCACCACGATTCCTGCGCGGCGGTTATTCAGCATCATCCGTGAACTGCCGGCCGATAATATTGAAATCGAGGTCGATGATAAAAATGCCGCGTCAATCACCTGCGGCTCTGCTTTTTTCAAGATCAACGGGTTGCCCGATGATGAATTTCCCGCCATCCCCCCCAGTGAGGGCGGGCATACCTTCTCCGTGGACCAGAAGGTGTTGAAGCAGATGCTCCAGAAGACCTTTTATGCTGCCTCGACCGATGAAACCCGTTTCATTTTGAACGGCACCCTGATGAGTTTCAAGGCCAATAAGCTCACGCTGGTGGCCACGGACGGGCGCCGTCTGGCCTTGACGGAAAATGAAGTTGAATTCCCGAAAGAAGCTGAATGTGAAGCCATTGTGCCGACCAAAGCGGTGAATGAGCTGATCCGGATCCTGAAGGATGAGGGGGTGGTCAAGATTTTCATCGGGAAAAACCAGGCGACGTTTGAATTTGATGACGTTACGCTGACCACCAAGCTGATTGAAGGAACCTATCCGAACTTCCGCCAGGTGATTCCCGGCCAGTGCGAACAGCGCATCGCCGTGGACCGGGAAGTGTTTCTGACAGCCCTGAAACGGGTGGCCCTGTTGACCAGCGACAAGTCCAGTTCGATCAAGCTGACCTTCGGCAAAAACAAACTCAAGATCAGCGCCTCTTCACCGGATGTGGGAGAAGCGCATGAGTCCGTGGCCATTAAGTATAATGCCAAGGATATCCAGGTGGCGTTCAATCCTGATTACATCATGGAACCGCTGCGTAACATCGCCAACGATGAGATCTATGTCGAATTGACGGATGAACTCAGCCCTGGCGTGATCAAGTGTGACGTGCCGTTTATCTACGTGTTGATGCCGATGCGGATTTCGTAACGCATTTTGAGCGGGACTCAACGCAAGGGGGTTTCACGCGAAGGCGCGAAGACGCAAAGCGTAACTCTTATTCGTGCCTTAGCGGCTTCGCGCGGAAATCTGAATGGCGTCCGGTCTCAACAAAAGGCTTGCCTCCGCTCCCCAAATCCGTATGATTCCCCCCCTTGTAGTCCGGCAAGTGTCCGGACGGAAGCGAGTGTTGTGCTCTCCAGGCACAGCCAAAGCGGATTGTCCTGCTTAAGCGGGACTTAATAAAATGGAGGCTAGTATGGATGTTGTTCAAGAAGCGGCGGAGCTTTCCGTCAAGGACCTGCTCGACGCAGGTTTGCATTTCGGTCATCAGACCAAGCGTTGGAACCCCAAGATGAAGCCGTTTGTCTTCGACAAGCGCAACGGCATTCACATCATCGATCTTACCAAGACCATCGAGCAGCTCGAGAAAGCCAAGGCGTTTGTCTACGAAACCGCCGCGCGCGGGCGCCCCATCCTCTTCGTGGGCACCAAGAAGCAGGCCCAGCAGGTCACCAAGGAAATTGCCGTCTCCTGTGGTCAGCCCTATGTCAGCACCCGCTGGTTGGGCGGCACCTTGACGAACGGACTCACCATCCGCAAGCGGATCAAGTACATGCACCAGGTTGAGAAGATGGAAAAAGACGGCGAGTTCGAAAAAATGCCCAAGAAGGAAGTGGCCGTATTGCGGAACGAGCTTGAGAAGCTGCGCAAGAACTTTTCCGGTCTGGCCCACATGACCGATAAGCCCGGTGCCATGTTTGTGGTGGACGTCAATCGCGAGGCGATTGCGATTGCCGAAGCCAACCGCCTGCATATCCCCGTGATTGCCATCGTGGATACGAACACCAATCCCGATCCCGTGGATTACCCGATCCCCGGCAACGATGACGCCATTCGCGGCATCAAGATGATCGCCGGCGCATTGGCCGCATCGATTCTCAAGGGCGTTTCCGAGTACTCCAAGATCGCGGTCGAAGAGAACAAGAAACGGGAGGCCTCTCAAGGGCAGGAACAGGCGGATGGCGACCGACGTCCTTCCGGTCCCCGGAAACCCCGTGGCGAGAGCCGGAGCCCGCGTCGTCGGACCGGTGGCGCCCCGGGTGCGGCCCCCGCCCCTCAGGCGTGATTCCCCTCCCCTCCCGCCGTGTGAGGCGGGAGGGATTTTATAAGACCTTTAATTCAGGAGAGAGTGACAATGGCTGATATTACTGCAGCAATGGTTCAAGAATTACGTGAAGCCACCAACGTCGGAATGATGGAGTGCAAACGGGCCCTCGTGGAAGCCGGTGGCGATAAGGATCAGGCTATCCGCCTGCTGCGCGAGCGCGGCATGGCCATTGCCGCTAAAAAATCAACGCGTGCCGCCAATCAGGGCATGATCGCCACCGCCGGGGATGGCAAGAAGAGTGCGTTGGTCGAAATCAACTGTGAAACTGATTTTGTGACCAAGAACGAGGTGTTCCAGAAGTTCGTGAAGACCATGGCCGAAAAGGCCCTGGCGATTCCGGACGGGAAAATCACGGAAACAACCAAGACCGAAATGGCCGCCAAGATCGCCGAAATCGGCGAAAACCTGGTTGCCAAGCGCAACATCGGTTACACGCTTCAGGGGCCGGGGCTGGTGGCCTCTTATATCCATTTGAACGGCAAGTTGGGCGTTATGGTCGAGCTGGGCTGCGGCAAGGATGCCACGGCTGGCAGTGCGGTCGTTCAGGAGTTGGCCAAAGATCTGACCCTGCATGTCGCCGCCTGCAGTCCCCGCTACCTGGTCAGCCGGGAAGTGTCGGCGGATGTGGTGGCCGCCGAGCGGGAAATCTATGCCAAGCAGGTCGAGGGTAAGCCCGCCAATATTGTCGATAAGATTGTGGATGGGAAGATGGCCAAGTTTTACGCGCAGGTTTGCCTGGTTGACCAGGGATTCGTTAAGGATCCCGATACGTCGATCACCAAGTTGCTTGAGGCCAAGGGCAAAGAAGCGGGCGATACGCTGACGATCCGCCGGTTTGTCCGGTGGCAGTTGGGCGAGTAAGGCGTTGATCCGTTACGTGCAAGGGCAGGGGCAACCCTGCCCTTTTTAATTTGGTGGAGACGATGACCCTGTTCAAATATCCAAGATATGCCAAGAAAAATGCCGTCGCGATGGCGGATGGGGGCATCGCTATTTCCTCGATGGTCGGCTCCCTTGTGAGCACGTTGAAACTGGATGAACAGGGACGCATGGGGGTTTTGATCGAGCAGTGGCCCACCGCGGTGGGAAAAGGGATCGCCGCGCATACCCGACCCGGCCGCTTGATCAATAAGGAATTGACCATTTTTGTCGATAGCTCCCCCTGGCTGAGCGAACTTCAACGCGGCGCCAAAAAGGAGTTGCTGGCCAAACTGCAAAGCGTGTTCGGACGGGATGTGATCCTGACGATCCGGCTCAGCATGGATCCCGGTAATGAGCCGTCAACCGGCCTCTGATTCCTGCAGGTTCACGATCCGGTCCGCCTCCTTGAGGATCCTCAGTTCCGGCCACGTTCGCTCTTGTCGTTTTCATGGTTTGGGTCCCCTCTTGATGAGCACGGCCAGAATGGAGAGGTCCGCCGGGTTGACTCCAGAGATGCGGGCGGCCTGTCCCAGCGATTCCGGCCGGATCCGTTTCAACTTCTCCCGGCACTCAAACCGCAACACCTCCAGCTGGTCATAATCGATCCAGTGCGGGATGAGCTGATCTTCCAGCATACGCGCCCGCGCGATCTGCACATTTTCCCGCTCAATATATCCGGCATACTTCACGAGAATCTCCACTTGAGAAATGACTAAACGGTCCGTTTCTTTTTTATGCGGAAGATCTTCATATGTAACCTCTGTTCTGCGAAGGAGTTGCGAAAGAGAGTGCCCGTCGTGGAATGTTGTACTCAGCCTTTTAATTTCCTGTTCGATCTGCTGGTGAACCCTCTCAAACTCATGAAGCGCGGGTTGCGGGACGATCCCCAGACTTCTGGCAAAAGGGAGCATCCTGAAGATGGCATTATCCTGACGTAAAATTAAACGATGCTCGGCTCGGGACGTAAACATACGATACGGTTCATCTGTTCCCTTCGTAACCAGGTCATCGATCAGAACTCCGATATAGGCATCCCCTCGCCCAAGGATAAACGGAGCTTCCCCTCTCAATTTTCTTACTGCATTCACACCCGCTACAAACCCCTGCCCCGCCGCCTCCTCATACCCGGTGGTCCCATTGATCTGTCCGGCCAAATAAAGATGCTCCACCTGCTTCGACTCCAGCGTGTGCATGAGTTGCGTGGGATCCGAGAAATCATACTCGATGGCATAGGCCAGATTGGTGAACACCGCCTGCTCCAATCCGGGAATCGAGTGGATCAGGGCGGTCTGCACCGCTTCAGGCAGACTGTTGGAGGTGCCGTTCGGATAGATCTCCGGAGAGGTTCGCCCTTCGGGTTCAAGAAACACATGATGGTGATCCTTGTCCGCAAACTTCACGATTTTGTCCTCAATCGACGGACAATAGCGCGCGCCCGTTCCGGTGATGATGCCCCCGTACATCGCACTTTCCGCCAGGTTAGCGCGAATAATGTCGTGGGTTTCAGGGTTGGTGTGCGTCAGATAGCAAGAAAGCTGGTTTGATCCCGGTTCCCACGGGCGCAGGGCGGGATGTTCCACGTGGAACAACGGCCAGTGGGCAGTAGGCGGTGGGCCGTTAGCCGGCTGAGGACTGCTTCCTGCAGATTGCTCGCGGCTCACTGGTGACTGTTCCACGTGGAACACTTCCGTTGCCGGTGGCTGCCGGGTCTGATATGAAAAGAAGGGGGGCGGCACTTCTCCGGGTTGTTCGGCGGTTTTCTCCCAATGAATGCTGTCTTTATGGAGTCGTGGCGGGGTTCCTGTTTTAAGTCTGCCGAGTCGGAAGCCGAGCCGTGCGAGCGATTTGCTCAGGCGGGGTGCGGCGGCTTCACCCTTGCGTCCGCCGGGGAAGGAGTTTTTTCCGATATGAATAATGCCATTGAGGAAGGTTCCGGTGGTTATAATGACGCTTTTGGCTGGGATCTGGCTCCCATCGGACAGGATTACGCCACAGAGTTGGCTATTTTTGAAACAAAGATCGTCGGCCTGACCTTCCAGTATGGTCAGATGCGGCGTAGTTTCGACCACGTGGCGCATCCGTTCGGCGTAGGCGTGTTTGTCGCATTGGGTCCTAAAGGCCTGTACGGCTGGACCTTTTTTGGTATTGAGTGTACGGAACTGGATGCCGGTGCAGTCGCTGTTGATTCCCATCTCGCCGCCCAATGCGTCCAGTTCGCAGACGATATGAGACTTGGCGATCCCGCCAATGGAGGGGTTGCAGGACATTCTGGCAATGGCCAGGCGATCCATGGTGAGGAGTGCCGTGTTGGCTCCCATGCGGGCCGCGGCCAGTGCCGCTTCGCATCCCGCGTGGCCGGCACCGATGACGATAATATCGAACTTATTCATGGGGGTTACTAGAATCCAGAATCCAGAATCCAGAATCCAGAATGTGGAAGAGAAGGAAACCTTGCGCTTGGTGAGTTATTTTCATTCTGACTACTGAATTCTGGATTCTTCTTTTTATTTCCCGATGCAGAAGCGTGAGAAGATGGTGTTGAGTAATTCCTCGTGATAGGTGCGGCCCGTGACCTCGCCGAGTGTTTCCAGGGCCCCTCGTAGTCGAGAAGCCGCCAGGGCCGGTTCCGGGGTAGGGCGGGCTAATAACAGGCCCGCCTCAACCACATCCTTGAGGGCTGATATCAGTAAATGGCGATGGCGCTCGGAAATGGCGGCATGCGGGGGGCCGCTCCCTTGCACCCCTAATTTCGAAATAATCGCCTCTTTGAGTAGCTCCATGCCGATCCCGCTTTTAGCACTGATATTTAAAGCGGACTTGTGAGTCTTGTTAGACCAATTGGTCATAAATGTTTGTGAGTCGCATTTATTTAAAACAACGATCGTTTTGATGGGGTTTAATCGCTTTAGATTTTTCGTATCTTCTACGTTTGATCCAATCGTTCCGTCAATGATGTATATATTGCAATCGGAACCACTTATGGCGTTGATTGCCCGGTTGACCCCCTCTTGCTCAATGGCGCAGGGGCTCT
>JBIKMI010000158.1:0-6597 GCA_044359285.1 Kiritimatiellia bacterium | reverse complement strand
CCGCTTCCCGAGCCGGATCCAACACCGGTCTTGCAAGAAACACCGGCCTTGCCGACTCTGACGCCGGAAGCCCCGCCTCCAACACCGGAACCGGCCATGACAGAGACTCAGACAACGGAACCAGTCACGACGGAAAAACCAGAGCCATCGCCTTCAGCAGCCGGCTGAAAAATATCCCCATCGAAATAATTCACTCTGGAGGGACGGGCTCTGCCCCGTCCCTTTAGTTTGGCCTTCGACCAGTGTAGTTTCTCATAAATGACTGGTGTTATATCGCTCGGAAATGGTCGCTTCAAAACCTCAAAACCCGCAGATTCACCACCCGCTTGGAGTACCAAGCTTGAGACGCCCTGCTTCGCCCGGAAATACCGTGCTTCGCAGGGCAGGCGAAGTCACAGAGAATGCCTGATCCCGTGTGAATGGTGCGGTGTTTTCGTTCGGGGAGTACCCCGAGCCAAAAATCCCGCACCGGTTGCATGGAGCCATACCCGGAGAAAGAGGAGACCATTCATGCCTCCTTCCTGCCCTGAGCCTTGCCTGCGGTGAGCTTGTCGAACCGTCGAAGGGGCCTCTCAACGTATTCCTCCAAGGAACCGTGGCGTTTATTTTCTCCACATGTACTCATGCGGAAAAATTAACGCCACATTTGATTTTCCCGCCCTTCGTAGCTTTCGCCTAGGAGGGTCTGCTCGGTGGAATTACCTCTGTGTCTCCGTGTCTCGAGCTTGGTACTCCAAGCGGGTGGTTATCTTTCGCCTTCCCTGGAATTTGAATGCGTTTGCCCCGCGTCATTCAGGCTTTAGGCATTCATCTCAATTGCGTCTATCTCGCGCAGCGGCAGGGCTGTGATTTGATCCGTCATCGAATAACGCAGGGTGCCCGGATAGACCACCCAGAGATGCTCCAGCTTGAGATCGTCCAACGCGATATGCATGGCTTTCGTCGTCTTCGGCGCATCACTGCATTTGAATTCAAAGCCCCAGTGTCGCCCGTGGCGCAACAACAGCAGATCCAGTTCCGCCCCGCGCTGCGTGCCGTAGAAATACGCATCCCGTTCTCCGCGGGAAATGAGCACCTGCTCAAGAGCGAAACCCTCCCAGCTGGCCCCATAGCGCGGATGAGTGCGTAATTCCAGCATTCCCTTGATACCGAGCAGGTGATGCAACACACCACTGTCACGCAGATAGACTTTCGGCGATTTCACCAGACGTTTTCCGAGATTCTCAAACCAGGGCGGCAGCACACGCGCCATGAAGGTGCCCGCCAGCAAATCACGATAGTGGTTCACCGCCGTCACACTCACATCGAGCGACCGCGCCAACTCGGCCGCATTCCACGTCTGTCCATGATAATGCGCCAGCATTTTCCAAAACCGCCCCAATGCCACCGGCGATACATGCGATCCCAGCCCGGGAATGTCCCGCTCTAGAAATGTGCGCGTGAAACCCTCCAGCCAGCGTTCCCACGCATCACTTGATTCAGCAAGAAAGGCCCGCGGGAATCCGCCACGCAGCCAGAGCTCGTCCTGTCGCTCTGCCCCCACTTCAGTCAACGAAAACCCCGCCACATCAACAAACTGTATCCGCCCCGCCAGCGTCTCCGAAACCCCTTTAACCAGATCCCATGATGCACTGCCGAGCAGGAGATAGACGGCCTTACGCTTACGATCATCACAGAGCGGACGTAGAAGCGCGAACAACTCCGGCATCCTCTGAACTTCATCCACAATAACCAACCCCTCCTGTTCGCTGAGAAGTCGCTCCGGCGTCGCACTCAACGCCTCGCGTATAGCCACTTTCTCCAAATCAAATACCACCGTCGGCCCACCCCACTCCGCCGCCACCTGTTCTGCCAAGGTCGTTTTACCAACCTGCCTCGCACCAAGTAGGGCCACAACCGGCGATTCCCCTAACCGAACTCGGATGGCCGCCATCAGGCTATTACGATTAATTGATTGTTGCATATATACTTAAGATAATAAGATAAGCGACAATTACTGCAAGAAAAATATGGCTTAGCGACAGATAATGGACACACAAATTATTTCGTCTCATATTTTGCGCAACCCGCGTTATGAGGGTTGTGCAATACATAACGCTTCTGCGATGAAGATCGAAAGCAGGCAAAAAAAGTCCAAAGTTAAGAGCCTATTGACTCCCAACTTTGGACTCGCCACGTTTCGCTTTGAACTCTCTTAGTTCCCGGCCAGCGTTGCCTTAAGGTCGGCCTCCACTGTGGTAATGGGCTTGATGGCAAACTTCTCCACCAACACATTCAACACGGCAGGCGTTACAAAGGCCGGCAGACTCGGTCCAAGCCGGATATTCTTGATGCCCAGATGCAACAGCGTGAGCAGGATGCAGACCGCCTTCTGTTCGTACCAGGACAAGATCATCGACAGGGGCAGGTCATTGACCGTGCAATTGAATGCCCCGGCCAGCGCACTGGCGATCTTGATGGCGGAGTAGGCATCGTTGCACTGCCCGATGTCCAGCAACCGCGGCAGACCGCCGATGCTTCCGAAATCGAGCTTGTTGAACCGGTACTTACCACAGGCCAGCGTGAGCACCATGCAGTCTTTCGGAACCGCCTGGGCAAACTCAGTGTAGTAGTTCCGGCCCGATTTGGCACCATCACAGCCCCCGATCAGGTAGAAGCGCTTGATCGCGCCGCTCTTGACCGCATCGATCACCGTCCCGGCCACGCCCAGCACCGCGCCATGTCCAAAACCGACCAGAATGGTCTTTTCGGATTCATCCGCTGCAAACCCCGCCGCCGCCAGGGCCGCCTCGATCACCGGCTTGAAATTGCCATCGGCAATGTGATCCACACCCGGCCAGGCCACCAGACCACTCGTGAAAATACGGGCCTTATAGGTGTCCTTCGGCTTCTGAATGCAGTTCGTAGTCATCAGGATGGCGCCCGGGAACTCATCAAACTCCTTGCGCTGATCCTGCCAGGCGCCCCCGTAATTACCGGCCAGATGCTTGTACTTTTTCAATTCGGGATACCCGTGCGCGGGCAGCATCTCACCATGTGTGTAAATATTGATGCCCTTACCCTCGGTCTGCTTCAACAGCAATTCGAGGTCCTTGAGGTCATGGCCCGAGACCAGGATGGCCTTGCCCTTGAGAGGCGTAATGCGGACGGCCGTCGGCACCGGGGTCCCATACGCGCCAGTATTAGCCGCATCCAGTAACTCCATCACCCGCAGATTCACTTCCCCGGTCTTGAGGGCATAGCCCAGCAGCTGATCCATGGTCGGATCCGTCTTAACCAGGAAATCCATGACCTCATGCATGAAGGCATAGACAGAGGCATCTTCCTTGCCCAGCACCCGGGCGTGCTCCGCATAGGCGGCCGTTCCCTTGAGCCCGAGCAGGATCAGATCCTGCGTCCCGGCAATATCCGCACCCAGGGCCGCCGTACGCTTTTCCGTCGAGATCTCCTCGCCCTGCTTGATCAAGCCCTGCAGATCCGCCGCCGGCACCCACTGCGCCGGACCGGTCAACACCTCAACGGCCACCCCTTTGGCCTTGCAGGCCGCCTCAAACTGCTTACGGAGGCTATCTCTGATCACGGCCCCGTGGCGGATAATCCCCTCCAGCCGCTTCGGATCGAAATTGACATTGGTCACCGTGGTGAACAGTGCCTCAATCACATACTGATCTGCGGCGTGGTCGACCACTCCGACTTTACCGGCGCGTTGCGCAATCTGGCTGATCCCTTGCGCCACCATGACCAGAAGGTCCTGAAGCGCTGACGTTTCGGGATCTTTTCCGCACACACCAAACGACGTGCAGCCCGTGCCCTTGCCGGTCTGCTCACATTGATAACAAAACATGCTACTCATACTATCGGTCTCCTTGTTGTTGTCTTCACCTTGTACACTCAAAACAGCGCCCATTATGACTGCCCTACCAAGGATTACCTTGATTCACATCAAGGTTTTACATTTTTACCGGCAATGTTACAATGTCGCTTTTTATGACCCATCTAAATATAAATAAAATACAGAATCCACCGCACACCCCATTGGCATTGGAAGCGTTGCTCTCCAGGCATTTCGGATTCTCGACGTTCCACGCCGGCCAGCGTGAGCCGATTGAGGCGATCCTCAACGGGACGGACACCGTGGTCGTGATGCCGACCGGCGCTGGCAAATCGCTCTGCTTTCAATTGCCCGCCATGATGCTTGAAGGGATCACCCTGGTGGTCTCGCCCCTGATCTCCTTGATGAAAGATCAAGTGGATGGACTCACTGAACGGGGCCTGCCCGCCACCTGCCTGAACTCAGCGCTCTCCATGGAGGAGGTCGCCGAGCGGGTGGCCGATCTGCGCCAGGGCAGAACCCGACTGGTCTATGTCGCCCCGGAACGGTTCCGTAACCGGAGCTTCCAAACCCTGCTGGCCGACCTCAAGGTGGCCTTGATCGCGATTGACGAAGCGCACTGTATCAGCCAATGGGGCCATGACTTCCGCCCCGACTACATCCGCCTGGGATCGGTGGTTAAGCAATTCCCCACCGCCCGCGTCATGGCGCTCACTGCCACCGCCACTCCCGAGGTCCGGGCGGACATCGCCAAGCAGCTCGGCTTGGGACTGGATGGCCGCAACGCGCCTCTGGTAATTGTCCGCGGCTTTCGCCGCGATACCCTGCGCCTGGTCGTCAGCCACGTCTCCTCGCACACCGATAAGCTGCGCCGCATTGAAACCATCCTCGCCCGTTATCCCACGGGCATCATCTACTGCAGTACCCGGAAACAGGTGGACCGGGTAGGCGTGATGCTGGGCGAAAACAAGATCAAGCATCTCGTTTACCATGCCGGGCTCACCCCGGAAAAGCGGGCCAAGGCCCAGGAACAGTTTATGAGCGGGAAAGTGCCGGTAGTGGTGGCCACCAATGCCTTCGGCATGGGCGTGGACCGGTCTGATCTCCGGTTTGTCATCCACTGGGATGTCCCCGGCAGCATTGAAGCCTACTATCAGGAAGTGGGCCGCGCCGGCCGTGATGGCCAGCTGTCGCATTGCGAACTGCTCTACAACTATGCCGATGTGCGGACCCAGGAGTTTTTCCTGGATGGCTCGAATCCCGATGCCAACACCATCCTCAACATCTGGGCTGAAATCTACACCCTGCTCAAAACCGGCGGGGCCCAAACCTGCTCACTGGATGAGTGGGCGGAACAGATCAAATCAACCGACAACAAAATCACTGTCCACACCTGCATGGGCCTGTACGAGCGCTGCGGCCTCATTTCGCGTGAAATCCTTTCAGGCTCCCGCTGCTACACCACCACCTTGCTTGAGCCCACCGACCTCACCCGGCTGAAGGAGATGATGCCGACCCTCGAGGAGAAACGGCGCCGGGATCTGCGCAAACTGGACCTGATGCTCCGCTACGTCAGTTCCCGGGGCTGCCGTCACCATTTCATTCTCGATTATTTTGGTGACAAGGAAACTCTCGCCACCGCCTGTGGCCACTGCGATTTCTGCGGATTCGATTCCGCCATCCCGGCGCGCCCTCCCACCGAAGCCGAATGGCCGCTGATCCAGAAACTGCTGAGCGGGGTAGGCCGGCTGGATGGACGGTTCGGACGCAACACGATCCTCGCCGTCATGACCGGCTCCAAGGCCAAGGAGATCATTGATCGCAACCTGAACGAGGTCTCTACCTATGGGGCGCTGGCCGGAACGGCGCTGGAGTATCTTAAATCCATTTTTGATGAACTGGTTCGGGGCAAAGCGATCCAGTTGAGCCCCGATCAATATGCCACCGCTTCATTAACCGCCCTCGGCCGGGAAATCGCCTGGCGGCGCGCTTCGATTTCCCTGAGCTGGCCCGTCCAGCCCACGCATTTGACCAGCACGGAACCGGAGCTCCGGCGCAAGCCCCAGCGCGCCAGCTCAAAATACAGTCATAAATCGGCCCTGCCTGACTCTTTTGACCGCGTGCTTTCGGCGGTTGAGGAGAGCTTGTTTGAGGAACTGAAATCCTGGCGCAAGGATGAATCCTTTCATCAGGGAACCCTCCCCTATCTGATCTTCAGCAACAAGACCCTCAAGGCCATTGCGATTGTTCAGCCGAAATCACATTCAGAACTCGAGCGCATCCCCGGCGTCGGCCCGGCCAAACTCGAGGCCTATGGCGCCGACCTCCTGCGCCTCATTGCAAGAAGGTGAGAGGAAGGACTTCACCACTAATTTAAGAAATAGAAGAAATCCAGATAAGAACTTTGAACAGAAGCTCGCAAAGATCGCGAAGAAGAATTAACTGTTTTGCGATTTTTGTGTCTGGCGATTACGCCATCCATCAAAAATCGCAAAACGGTATTCTTGAATTGAAAAACAAAACGGTATGCAGAGACATGTGCAGGGCCTATTTTCTATGATTCCTTAAGAACCCGTTGAGGGATTTTTATGCGGAGTACCCGCCGCATACAAATCCTTCAACATTTCTTCTTCGCGATCTTTGCGTGCTTCTGTTCAAACTCTTTTCTTAATCCGGATTTCTTCATTTCCCGATTAGTGGTGAAGTCCTTTTTCGCGTGAGAGTCGCTGCGATTTAGTGGCCGGATAGAGGTAAACCCCATCACA
>JBIKMI010000388.1:0-6604 GCA_044359285.1 Kiritimatiellia bacterium | reverse complement strand
TTCTTCGCGATCTTTGCGTGCTTCTGTTCAAACTCTTTTCTTAATCCGGATTTCTTCATTTCCCGATTAGTGGTGAAGTCCTTTTTCGCGTGAGAGTCGCTGCGATTTAGTGGCCGGATAGAGGTACACCCTATCGCAGATACGCCCACGTCCAGTGAGCCGGTGAGGTTGCGATTGCTTCAGGGTACTGGTTTTGCCAGAATACGCGGCATGCCACATAGAGTCATGAACGTTAAAGAGATTGCAACCTACCTCCATGTTGCACCTGCGCGAATTGAATTGCTGATCAAAGAGCGGGAGATTCCCTTTCAAAAGCAGGGGGACCGCTTTGTTTTCCGCCGGGCCGAAATTGACGCCTGGGCCTCTCAACGCATTCTCAAGTTCTCCCCGAAGAATCTGGCGGATTATCACTCGCAGACTTCGGCAAAAGTAAAAGAATTCGCGCCCGACGCCGCCATGATGCCTCTGCTCCTGACCCGTACCCGCATCAATGGGGCCCTGCCTTCCAAAACCCGTTCATCGGTCATCCGCGCCATGGTCGCCATGGCGATGGCCACCGATCTGGTGTCGGACGAAGCCGACCTGCTTACCTTGATCGAGGAACGCGAAGCGCTGTGCTCCACGGCACTCCCCGGCGGCTGGGCCGCCCTGCATCCCCGGCATCATGACCCCTATATGTTCAGCGAATCGTTCCTGGTAGTGGGCCGCACGATTCAGCCGATCCATTTCGGAGCCCAGGATGGTCTGCCCAGCGATATTTTCTTCCTGCTGTGCTGTCAGGATGACCGTCTGCACCTCCATACCCTGGCGCGATTATGCTCCCTCTGCATGGAAACCCCCTTGCTCGAAACCCTGCGGCAGGCGGATTCATCACAGGAGATGCTGGACGCCTTGCTGGAGTCTGAACAGGAAATCATCCGCCGCCTGTGAACAATGCCCTCCTCATTCATGATCCTTCACTCGGACGCTGGCTGGCTTTCGAACACCCCGTACAGATTCTGACGACCTCACACCCCGATGAAGTGCTGCCGCTCCTGCGCGAGGTGGAAGCGGCGGTCAACGCGGAAAAGCTCTATGCCGCCGGGTTTATAAGCTATGAGGCCGCCCCGGCATTTGATCCGGCCTTGTCCGTCCACCCCGATCCCTCTGGATTTCCCCTGCTCTGGTTCGGCTTGTATCCGGGCCCCACCCCGTGGACTCCCGGGACCACCCCGCCCCCCGCATCGTCCGATCCCCCGCTTCACTGGATCCCGTCCCTCTCCCGCTCCGACTACGCTGAAGTCATTGCCAGAATCCGGAACTATCTGTTTTCAGGCGAAACGTATCAAGTCAACTACACCTTCCGGCTATCCAGTCCCTTCCGTCAGGACCCCCTGCCGCTCTTCGAAACGCTGGTTCAGGCGCAGGGCGCGCATTACTCGGCCTTTCTCGATACCGCTGACTTCGCCCTCTGCTCCGCCTCACCGGAACTTTTCTTCCGCCTGAACGGGACCCACCTGGAATCGCGCCCCATGAAGGGAACCATGAAGCGCGGCGTGACCACCCGGGAGGATGAGCTCCAGGCGCAAAAGCTGCGGGAGTCTCCCAAGAATCAGGCCGAAAATGTGATGATTGTGGATATGGTGCGGAACGACATGGGCCGGGTGTCTGAAAAGGGAGAGGTTCGCGTGGATCAACTTTTTAAAGTGGAACGTTATCCCACCGTCTGGCAGATGGTTTCCACCGTGTCTGCCCGGACCCGGGCCTCCCTGTGCGACATCTTCTCGGCCCTCTTCCCCTGCGCTTCAATAACCGGCGCCCCCAAACCCAGAACCATGGCACTCATTGCCCGCGAGGAACGCGCCCCCCGCCGGATCTATACCGGCACCATCGGCTACATGGCCCCGGACCGCCAGGCCCAGTTCAATGTCGCCATCCGCACGGTCCTGATCGACAAAGCACACGGAGGGGCCGAATATGGCGTGGGTGGCGGGATTGTCTGGGACTCCGTCAGCGGGGACGAGTATGATGAATGTGAGACCAAGGCAAAAGTGCTGTGTGACCCACCGGTCGAGTTTCAACTCTTGGAAACCATGCTTTGGACCCCTGAGGAGGGACTATTCCTTAAGGACCGGCATGTGGACCGGCTTGCCGATTCAGCCCATTATTTCGATTTCACTTTTTCCTTGGAGAAAATCCGCAGTGAACTGGACGCCCTGACGTTTGCCAGACCGACCCGGGTCCGGCTGCTCATGTCCCGCTCGGGCATCGTCACCCTTGAATCCGTCCCCTTCGAGCCGGACCCGGCCACACGACTGACCACCCTGCGTTTGGCCCAACACCCCGTGGATGTCGCCGACCGGTTCCTCTACCACAAAACAACCTGCCGGCAGGTGTACGAGGCCGCCCGGCAGGGGGTCACTGATGGCGACGATGTACTGCTCTGGAACGCAGCTGGTGAGTTAACGGAGTCCACGATTGCCAATCTGGTGGTGGAGCTTGATGGGGAGCTCCTCACTCCACCTGTTTGCAGCGGACTTTTGGCGGGCACCTTCCGGGCCGAATTGCTGGCGCAGGGCACCATCAAGGAAAGGGTCATCCACCGGGCTGATCTCCCGCGCATCCGGACGTTTTTCCTGATCAACTCCCTGCGAAAATGGCGGGAGGCCAGGGTGCTTACAGCCCCTTGATAAAGCGGTCGAGGCGACTCATTCCCTCTTCGATCGTGGCCCTGCTACAGGCATAGGAAAGGCGGATATGGTCATCGGACCCGAATGGCAGACCGGGCACCACCGCCACCTTTTCCTGCTCCAGCAGCCTTTGCGCGAACGCAACGGAAGTGAGCCCACACGCGGATATGTTTGGAAATACATAGAAGGCCCCGGCCGGCTTCACACAGGTGATGCCTGTAATAGACGTCAGCCGCGCATAGAGATACCGGCGGCGTTCATCAAAGGTGGCCACCATTTTGGCGACACACTCCTGAGGCCCGCACAGGGCCGCTACGGCCCCGTATTGCGCAAAGGTGTTGGGGGCAGATGTGCTGTGACGCTGAATCGCAGCAGCCGCCTTCACCAGATCCGCGGGGCCGGCCAGATAACCCAGTCGCCAGCCGCTCATGGCATAGGCATGGCTGAACCCGTTCACCGTGATGGTGCGCTTGAAAATCTCAGGAGCGAGAGATCCGATGCTCACCGCGTCAATCCCGTCATAAACGAGACGCTCATAGACTTCATCCGAAATGATGAAAAGATTATGCTTAACCGCCACTTCAGCCAGCGCGCGAAGTTCATCGCGGGCATAGACCGCTCCGGAGGGATTGGACGGACTATTCAGCACCAATGCCCGGGTCCGTTTTGTAATGACCGCTTCCACTTGCGAAGCGGTTACTTTGAGTCCATGCGCCTCACTCCCCTGCACAATCACCGGCGTGCCACCCGCGATACGCACCAGTTCGGGATAGTCCGACCAGAAGGGAGCAGGAATGATAATTTCATCACCCTCCCGGCAGAGTGCCATCAACGCATTAAAGAGAGCGTGTTTGGCCCCGTTACTGACCAGAATCTGATCGATTTTGAAGGAGAGTCGGTTCTCACTCGCAAGCTTATCCGCAATCGCCACCCGAAGTTCCAAAACTCCCTCATTCGGAGCAGATTTGGTCTTCCCCTCACGCAGGGCTTTCGTCGCGGCTTCCTTAACATGTTCGGGAGTGTCGCAATCCGGCTCATCCGCCCCGAATCCACACACCCGCTCCCCAGCCGCCAACAACGCCCTGACCTTGGCGTCAATCGCCAGGGTCAAGGAGGGCGCAATCGCATTCAGCCGTTCATTAAGCTCCATAATACTTCTCAACCCATTCCTTAATGGTGTCTTTCTGAACGTCCACAATCTTCATTTCCCTGGCGGAACTTTCCGGAGAATCCGACGCATGAGCGGCGTTGACCATAATATCGCTACCGAACTCGCGGCGCACGGAACCGGGTTGCGCTTTGGCCGGATCGGTGGGCCCCAGCAGATATCGGATCTTCTCCACCGCGCTAATCCCGCGATAGACCAGGGCCAGACAACTCTCCGAGCCCGTCCTGGCCTTATCCGTCTCCGCCACGTCCGACGGCCGGAAACCAGTCATAAATTTGACAATTTCCTCGAATTGCGCATTTCCGGCAATGGGCCCGATATGCTCCCCAATGACCGCCTTGGCATCCTCGGGGATCGCAAACCCGAACGATTTTTCAAGAAGCTCGCCGGCCCTCTGCGCCATGATGCCTTTAAACTTGTCCTGCAGGATCGCTCGCACCGGACCGTAAAAATCCTCCGCCTGCGCCACCGTCATGGCAAACTTCCGCACGCCCACAATACGGAGTCCTGAGCGCGACAGAAGATCAATGATGTGACCGGGGCGCACACTGGGGAAGCGGAAATTATCCGGCTTGATCAGGACCAGAGTGGTCTGACTGCCTTCCGTATTAGCTGAATCCGCACTATTGTCGATCACGCCGCCATCAGAGTCCGAATACTCGGTCCACAACCGCAACACAGAGGCGGCCCGCTCCACAGACGGCGCCACCAGTACCGCCGGCTCAAAATAGCTCACCTTCCCCGACGCATCCTCAACGTAATCGCCATAGGTGTCGCGAATGGTCTCGCCGTTCACCCAACCGGCGCGGAGGTGCCCGGTCGCTTCACGCACTTTCTGAATGGCGTTCTCCCCTTCGAAAATCAACAAAATCACGCGCCGACGTAAACCGGTTACGGGATCGGGGGCATAGGATTTGCGGACATACTCGCTCAATAACCGGGCGAATTCAGGCTCAGCCTGATTGCTATTGAGCAGGGAATCGGCATACCGGGTGACCAGCTCCTGACTGGGGCCGTACATCCGGGCGGCTGCCAAGTCGAGGCCCGTCCGGCTCATCAGGCGACCAATGACGCCCCCAGTCCTTGATTTTGAAATTGTGTAGGGGTTGATTAACGCAAACGCCAGCTCCTGAGCCATAGAATTCTCCTATTGAATAAAATAATTACCCGTCAGTATCGTGACCCCACTAAAATGAATCAAGCTTAAATGCCCGCCTTCTGGACTATATTATCAGGGCAGACGCATCTAATTTCTCATTTTCTGGCCATTTTGGTTCCGGTTTTTGATTTTTGTGTTTCCTTCCGGGTCTGTTTGACGATGAGATCGACGTAATTCTGGGCCAAGTCCATGAACTGCTTGTAGCCCTCAATACTCTTGCGGAGGGCAGGAACGTCGGTCGCCGGGACATAGCGAACCGCATTTCGCCCCTTCTCCCAAGTTTGGTGGTTGAAAAATCGCCCACCCTGCATGGGGCAGAGCTTGCCACGTTCCATGCGCTGGATTTTGGCCATCTGATCAAGAATCGATTTTGGGGTTGACATAATGGGGCGAAATATATAGTTTCCTATACATTATGTCAACACCCATTGCGTCGCCTCACTCGGACGGATCCGTCAGCCTGTTGGAATGCCTGAAGCAACTTCCTGATCCCCGGTTCCACCGGACCCAGGATCACCGCCTGATCGACATTCTGGTGATCGGGGTCTGTACTTTGTTGTGCGGAGGAGAAGGGTTCAATGATATGGAGGACTTTGGCGAGGCCAAGAAGGACTGGCTGAAAACCTTCCTGGAACTGCCCAACGGCATTCCCTCACACGACACCTTCAACCGGGTCTTTGCAGCATTGAATCCGGCCCGGTTCATGGACTGCTTCCTGCAATGGACTCAAGGGTTGCGCACCGCTACAGATAAGGAGATCGTGGCTATGGATGGCAAGGCCCTGCGCCGGGCCTTGAACAAGGGCCAACCCCTCCCGTATATCGTCAGCGCGTGGGCGGTGGAGAATGGACTGGTGCTGGGCCAAGTGAAAGTGGCCGAGAAATCCAATGAAATCACGGCCGTACCCGAGCTTCTACGCGCTTTGGAGCTGACGGGCTGCATCGTCACTCTTGACGCCATGGGCTGTCAGAAGAAAATCGCCAAGGAGATTATCGAGTCCGATGCCGACTATGTTCTGGCGCTTAAAGGCAATCAGGAAACGGTTCACGGGGAGGTGAAAAGTTATCTGGATGACGCCATTACGCAACGGGCGATCCCTTCCGCCGAAATCCCCCCTCGTCCTTCCCCGCTGACATTCCACGAGACTGTCGAGAAAGACCATGGCCGCATCGAGACCCGCCGATACTGGCAAAGCCAGACTCTGGACTGGTTCGCCGACCGGGGTAAGTGGGAGGGCCTGCGGAGTGTCGGAGTGGTGGAGTCTGTGCGCGACGTCAACGGCCAGATCACAACCGAACGACGGTATTATCTCTCCAGTCTGCCGCAGGATATCCTTTGCTTTGCTCGCGCCGTGCGATCTCATTGGGGGGTGGAAAACTCCGTCCACTGGCATATGGATGTCAGCTTCGGGGAAGATCAAAGTCGGGCTCGTACGGGATTTGCCGCAGAAAACCTCGCCACCTTGCGACGCTTGGCCCTGAACATGCTCAAACGTGAGAAAACCAAGAAACGGGGCATCCGGGGCAAGCAAAAGAACGCAGGGTGGGATCACTCCTATTTACTCCGCCTGCTCGGGGTCTCCCTGGATTAACCTTCGCTCCCCTCCAA
>JBIKMI010000046.1:0-13584 GCA_044359285.1 Kiritimatiellia bacterium | reverse complement strand
GGGCGGCAATGGCGCCCAGGGTGTTGAGCTCAACCAGGGCAAGGGCGGTCTGGACACTGGGGGAGCGGGGGTCCCGTCGGAGGGCCTCGGCCAGCAGGGGCGCGGCTTCTTGCCAGCGACCGCACTCCAGATGGATGCTGGCGGCAAACTCCAGTGGGCGCGCATCTTGGGGCGTCTGTTCTGCCACTTGGAGAAATCCCGCCAGGGCCTGGTCCTGCAACCCGCTTTTCAATTGCACAATACTCAGGTTCATGAGCGCGTTTACATTCGCGGGGTCGTCCCGCAATGCCTGGGCGAGGAGTTGCTCGGCCTTTTGAAGATGGCCCTGCTGGATGGCTGTAATGGCTGTTGATACAGGGTCATGCCCGCAGCCTGTCAGAATTATCAGGCCAAGTACCATGCCCGTGAGGGGATTAAAGGTGTGCTTATTCATGTATGAATTCCGTGTTTTTCAGAACTATACCATGCCCTTGCTGGATGGCAATTTCGGATTCATGACGGTTTCGAATAATCTCCCCATTGAACGGGAAATAGGTTAATGACGTGAGCTGATGAGGATGATTAAAATGCAAGTCCCGATACGTGATAAAAAACAACATACCCCGTTTCAGGTGGAGTGGTTTGACGAAGTGGACTCGACCAACACCCGCTTGCTGGAAAAAATCCGCACGGTCCCGACGGTATTGGCGGGGACCGTTCTGGCGGCTCGGAGACAGTCCGCTGGCCGGGGACGGCTGGATCGCAAGTGGTTGTCCGCGACCAGTGGCAATTTGCTGTTCTCATTATTTGTCCGGACTGGAGCAGACCCGGGGCAATTGCCGTCCCTGACCATGGCCATGGCTATTGCAATCGACGAGATGCTGCACACCTTTCATGTTCAGTCTAATCTCAAGTGGCCTAACGACATCCATGTGAAAGGGCATAAAATAGCCGGGCTTCTGGCCGAGCGCGCCGGGGAGGCCGGGGTGGTAATCGGGGTCGGGCTCAATGTCAATATGACGGCCAATCAACTGGCAGGGATCGATCAACCGGCAACCTCCTTGAGTCGGGAAACGGGGCGGGATTGGCTTGTCGAGGAGGTACTTGCCTTGCTCCTGACAAACCATTTCCCCACCTGGCTTGACCGCTGGGAGCGAAAGGGATTTCCCGGATTGCGCGAGCGTTGGGTGAGCGGGTGCGGGGGACTTAATATCCCCCTGGCGGTTCGAGACGGGGTAAGCCGCATCCACGGCACGCTGGCGGGATTCGGGGATGGGGGTGAGCTCCAGTTACGGCTTCCGGATGGTGCGATTCAAACCATTTGGGCCGGGGATATTGAGCGACTCTGAGCCGGGGGTCCATGTCTTTTGAAATATTGCCTTTCGGCACGACACATTGCATAGTTAGCAGTTCTCAAGGAGCAGGAATTACATGAAGATAGGAATTATCGGGGCAGGACATGCTGGTGTGGAGGCGGCCAAGGCGGCGCGTGAGAGTGGAGCGGACGTCACGCTCTTCTCTAATGAGCACGTGGTCCCGTATTACCGTCCACGACTGGTGGCTATGGCGTTTGGACAGGCTGAATTTTCCGCCATTCAAATCAAGCCCCTGGACTGGTATGCCCAACAGAAAATCGAGCTGCGACTGGCTACGGAAATCTCCGGACTGGCCCCCCTGACTCGCTGTGTGACCACGGCGCTGGGCACGGAACCTTTTGACGGGCTCGTCATCGCCATGGGCAGCATTCCGGTATTACCTCCTTTTGTCAAGGAGGGGGCCGACTTTATCCGGCCATTATGGAATGTCGGCCATGCCGAAGCCATTCGCCGCCATGTCGGCAAGGGGAAGCGGTTGGTGGTCGTCGGGGGCGGGATTCTCGGGATCGAGGCGGCATTGCACGGGGTGGAGGCGGGAATGTCCGTGACCATTGTCGAGTTGATGAGCCGGTTGATGCCAGCCCAATTTGGCGCCCGTGCCTCATCCGCCCTGTTGCGCGGCCTGGAGGAGCGCGGGATCCGCGTGTTGCTGGGACATGGCATTGCCGCTGCGAAGCCAGGGGCCGCCTCGGTGACGCTGGAATTGGACAACGGGGAGCTCCTTGAAGCCGATCTGTGTCTGGTCTCTATCGGGGCCAGACCGGATAAATCACTCGCGATCGCCTCCGGACTGGCCTGCGAGCGGGGGGTATTGGTGGATGAGACGCTTCAAACCCCGGTCCCGTATTGTTTTGCCGCCGGCGATGTGATTCAGATGAACGGGGTGACCCGCTGTTCCATCAAAGAGGCTTCCGCCCAGGGGAAAATAGCGGCTCTCAATCTGGTGGCGGCAATACAGGGAAGAGCAGGACAGGTGTATAAACCGGAAACGATTCCGCTGACGTTCCGCTCTAAAAACTTCGAGATCTATGCCATTGGCGAGGTATCCTGTCCCGGTTCGGAAGAGCAGATTCTTGATGGGTCCACCGAAACGCTGATCCGGGCCTTGGTCCTGAAAGACGGGGTCCCCGTGGGCGTCCAAATGATCGGGACCCGGGAAGGCTTCGACACGCATGCCTCCGAGGTTAAGAAGGCGAAGAAGATGTGAAATATAAGGCGTGAGAAGTGAGACGTAAGATGGAAGAGGTGTTACGGGGAAGGTTTGGGCTTCCAGAGTTTGCACCCGGAGTCAGCCAGGGCGCCGGGGACATCTTTGACATCAGCGCTTTTCCCGTGTTCGATGAACCATTTGCAACCGCATGGGAAAACGTTTCCACCCAATTGGCAATAGTGACATGACCAGCATGATTTGTTTGGTGACGGCATAGGGACACGGTACCAAATACCGTGAAAAGCACAATGAGAGTATGTGTTCTGGGAAGTGGAAGCGGCGGAAATTGCACCTATGTGGCCTCCGGCACAACGGCCATTTTGGTTGATGCCGGCTTGAGCGGGCGTGCTACCGGGGTGCGTCTGGCGGAATGTGGCGCCTCTGTGGAAGCCGTTCAGGCCATCTGTGTGACTCACGAACACAGCGATCACACCTCGGGATTAGCCGTGCTGCATCGTGGCGGAAAAGTTCAGTTGTTCGCCAATCTCGCCACCATCGAGGGGATCGAGGCCCGGGCCGGGGCCGGCAAAAAGTTGCACTGGAATGTGTTTTCAACCGGTGCCAATTTCAAAGTCGGGGACCTCTCGATTGATCCCTTCTCGGTCCCGCATGATGCCTATGATCCGGTGGGCTTTATCATCCGCTGTGACGAAACCCGGGTCGGGGTGGTGACCGACATGGGAATGGTTACCGGCTTGATCCGGGAGCGTTTGCGGGCTTGTAATGTGCTGGTGGTGGAATCCAATCATGACGAACAGATGTTGAAGGAGGCGGATCGGCCCTGGCATCTCAAGCAGCGGATCAGCGGGCGACAGGGCCATCTCTCCAACCAGCATGCCGCTGAACTATTGACTGAAATTGCCGGTCCCCACCTTAAAGCCGTTTTTCTCGCCCATTTGAGTTCCGAATGTAATTCACCTGAACTCGCCCTGCGAACCGTTACGGCGGCGTTAACCGCGAGCGGACATTCCCATGTCCGCGTGGTGGTGGCGCCCTCAGATCGGGTAAGCGAGCTGTGGGAGGAGTGAGGCTGGCCTTTGTTGATGGGCGCTACCTATGTTCCAGACGCCGAGATTTGGCGCAGGGCCTCGTACACCACGATGGCGACGGCGTTGGCGAGGTTAAGTGAGCGGACGTGGTCAGTCAGGATCGGGATGCCCAAAGTGTTCGCCTCATGGGCATCGAGCAGCGCATCCGGCAGCCCTTTTGACTCGCTGCCGAAGACCAGGGTGTCGCCGGGGAGATAGGTGACCTCGGTATAGGCGCGTTTGGCGCGGGTGCTGAAGTAGAAGCAGCGGGGTGCGCTCTGGCTGGTCTGGAAGGCCGTCAGCGAGGCGTGGCGTGTGATATCGACGGAATCCCAGTAATCCAGACCCGCCCGGCGCACCTGCGCGTTGGTGAGTTGGAATCCCAGCGGCCCAATCAGGTGCAGACGCGTCCCGGTGGCGGCGCAGAGCCGGGCAATATTGCCGGTGTTCGGCGGAATTTCGGGCTCAACTAGAACAATATTCAGGGGGGGACTCGGCCAGACCATTGGCAGCGAATGAGAGCGGGCATGGGTATGGTTCATAAGAAGAGCATTAAGAATCCAGAATCCAGAATCCAGAATTCAGAATCTTTGACACTCCTTGACCTCTGTTACATTTCAGGCATTTCATTCTGGATTCTGGCTCCTGAATTCTGGATTCTGTTTTCTCTCTTTTCGCTATCTGATCGTCACTTCCCGGAACACATTGCCGAATTCTTTCAGCAGATCAGTGGCGGTCAGGCTGGCCTGGGATCGGACCCACATGGCATTGTCACCGGCGCGTCCGTGCAGGAAAACCCCCACGCAGGCCGCATCAAATGGCGAGAGGCCTTGTGCCATCAAGCCGCCGATAAAGCCTGCCAGGATGTCACCTGTGCCCCCGGTGGCCATGCCGGGATTCCCGGTCATATTCATGTGTAACGGCTGCCCCTTCTGGGCGACTAATGTGCCGGCCCCTTTGAGCACCACCACCGCGTTGGTGCGCTTGACCGCATCCTGGATGGCCGCCTCCCGGTTATCTTGAACCTCTTTGGTGGTACAGCCCAGCAGGCGCGCCAATTCACCGGGGTGGGGGGTGATGACCACCGGACATTTGGCCTTGGCGAGCCGTTCATGATTGCCCTCCAGGGCATTGAGTGCGTCGGCATCCAGTAGCAGGGGTCGACGGCACTCTTTCAATAATTGATGGATCCAGTGCGTGGTGTCGGGATGCCGGCTCATGCCGGGCCCGGCCACGATGGCCGAAAACTCATTGATACGGTCCTTCCATTCGGCCCAGGTGGTCGCGCTCAGGGAGCCCGTTGTCGTTTCGTCGCCCGGATGCGTCATGACTTCCAGCATGTGCCCCGCCACGACCGGATAGATAGGGCGCGGCACCAGGGCTGTGACCAATCCTGCCCCGGAGCGTTGCGCCGCAATGGCTGCCATGGCCGGTGCTCCCGCATACCCGATGGCCCCGCCCACGACCAATACGTGGCCGAAGTCACCCTTATGCGACAGGCGTGACCGCCTGGGCATGCGCTGTCGGACGTCCCAGCCGGTAATCAGATGGCGGGGCGAATCGTAGGTCGCGGTTAATTCCATGGGGATGCCGATCCCAATGACGTCCAGAGTGCCGACATAGGGAATGGCCTGCTGGGTGAGCAGCCCGATTTTAGGCATGCCGATGGTCGCGGTGACATCTGCGATCACGGCCTCGCCGGGGACTTCACCGGTATCGGCATTCAGTCCCGATGGCACATCAATGGACACCACCAGATTATCCGAGGAAATGCTGTTGATGTAGTGAATGGCCCCCGCAATGGGCCCCCGCGGGGGTCCGCTGGCTCCAATTCCCAGAACCCCGTCGACAATAATTTCTCCGCTACCCGCCCCCTGCAGGGCATCCATCCAGTCCTCTTTGGTGGGAAGCTCGATCAGGGGGATCCCGGCAGCCCGCATCTTGCCGAGATGACGCAGGGCGTCGCCCCGGATATCCGAGGCGGATCCGGCCAGCAACACCTCGACGTCAAAATCATCCTCATGGAGGAGCAGGGCAGCGGCAAAGGCATCCCCTCCGTTATTCCCGCGGCCGGCGATGAAGCGGATGAAGGCATCTCCCCCGCGGATCCGCTCGGCGAGATAACTGACGGTGCCGGCGATCCCTTCGCCGGCCCGGCGCATCAGTTCGAAACTCGGGATGGCGAATTCCGTCGTGGCAATTTTATCCAATTCCCTCATTTGGGCGGACGTAACGGCTTTCATGGTTCACCTCGTTTTTCGCCAATCAGCAGCGCATGCGCTACGGCAAAATTATGGGTGTGTGACAGGCTGATGAGGACGCGGATCACCCCTTGTTTCCGGGCGAGCCGTTGGCCTTGCGGACTCAGGGCGATGGAGGGGGCCCCGGAAACGGGATCCTTGACCACTTCCATGTCCAGCCAGCCCAGGTCCGTTCCAATACCCGTTCCGAACGCTTTGGAGACGGCCTCCTTGACGGCGAACCGTCCGGCATAATAGAGCCAGGGCTGGGCCTTGCTTTCGCAGTAGGCCTGCTCGGTGGGCAGGAATACCCGTGACTTGAACCGGTCGCCCCATTTTTTCAGCAGAACGTGCAGGCGTTCATTTTCCACCAGATCCACGCCAGTGCCGATGACGGATTCGATCATGATGCCCGGCCTCCATGGTAGGGGCGCATGGCTTCCAACATCTCTTTCACCGCACGATTGAGCCCGACAAAGACGGCCTGGCAGATAATGCTATGTCCGATGTTCAAGGTGTTAAGGAAAGGAATATCCAAAATACCGCGCGCATTATCGGTGTTGATCCCGTGGCCGGCATTGACGATCAGGCCGAGACTGTGCGCCAGTCGTGCCCCTTCGCAAAGCCGTTTGAGTTCCTGCCGGGCGGCTGCGCCCGTGAGATCGCAATAGGTCCCGGTATGCAATTCGATCACGGGCGCGCCGAGCCGGGCGGTGGCCTCGATTTGCCGGGGGTCTGGGGCGATAAACAAACTCACCTCAATGCCGGCCTCCGACAGCCGTTGAATCGTGGGGCGCAGGCGACGTGCCTGACCGGCTACATCCAGGCCGCCTTCCGTGGTCAATTCCCGGCGTCGTTCCGGAACCAGACAGACCTCGTCGGGTTTGACCTTAAGCGCCACGGCGACAATGTCGGGGTGATTGGCCATTTCTAGATTCAGACGGGTCTGGATGCTTTTGCGTAAGGCAAAGACATCCTGATCCTGGATATGACGGCGGTCTTCCCTCAGGTGAATGGTGATCCCGGTCGCGCCGGCGACTTCACAGACCCGGGCGGCCTGAACGAGATCCGGATAGCGGGTGCCACGCACCTGGCGCAGGGTGGCTACGTGATCGATATTCACTCCAAGTCGAAGTTTCACTGTTTTCATAAGGTCATATCCAGCTTTTGTTTTGTTTCGGCAGACCCGGTGTGAAAGATCACATTGCAATCGGGCAGGCTGTTTTGAATCCGCTTCTGCTCCTGTTCCGGGATCGGGTTGCCGATAAGATAAAGAACTTTTAGGTTTTTTGCCAGTCCGCTTATATCAGTGGGCATGGCGGTGAGCTGATTGTGGTTCAGTCTCAGCCATTTCAGGTTGGGGAGGGCGCCGAATTCCTGAGGGAGTTCGGTTAACCGGGTTCGATCCGCGTTGAAATACATAAGTTGGGATAAGCTTCCGATTTCACGGGGCAGGGCGGGGAGCGGGTTGTCGTTGAGCCAGAGGTGGGTCAATTGTGAGAGTTGGCCCACGGCTGGCGTGAGATTCGTCAGACCCGTCTGGCTTAAATCGAGGCGGGTTAACTGCGCGAGCATAGCCAGTTCATCCGGCACCCGCCCGAGGGTGCAGGTGCGGAGATTGAGCCACCGGAGGTGCTTGAGCGTGAGGATCTCCTGCGGGAATCCCCGGAGGCGGCGGTCGAACAAATCCAGCGTTTGAACCGTATTGGATTGCGCCAGGGCCTCCGCCACCGTGGTGGCACGCAGGGGATCCACCGGCGTGTTCGCAGCCCGACTACACCCCATGAGCATGCCCCCCAGTACCAACGTGAGCAAAAGAGGGATTTTACCACCCGCTTCGCTTGAGACACGGAGACACAGAGAATGCCAGCAGGCAAGAAGAGAATGTTGCGGGATTTGTAATTCCGGAGTACCCGAATTAAAAATCCCGCAACGGTTCCTTGGAGAAATACCATGAGACAGAGGAGGGCGCATGGAAAACTTTTCCCTCTCTACGTATTCCTTCAAGAAGCCGTGGCGTTTATTTTGGCCATGGGTACTCCCGTGGGCGAAATAAACGCCACATTTGAATTCTCTGTGTCTCCGTGTCTCAAGCGAAGCGGGTGGTAAAATATTCATCCTGTGGACGAGAAGAGTGTTCCTTATCGCAAGCCCAGGCGTTTCATCCAGAGGGTGAAGTCCTTCGGGAGTGGCGCTTCGACCCGGATCGCGCGGTTATTGAAGGGGGAGTTGAACCGCAGGCTTGTGGCGTGCAGCATCTGGCGGTCGATCATGCGGAGGTCTTCAGGAATGGCTCCGCGCACGGCATAGGTTTTGTCGCCCAGTACCGGGTGTCCGATGTAGGCCAGATGCTTGCGGATTTGATGGGTCCGCCCCGTTTCAATCGAGGCCTTGAGATGGCTGGCCAGCGGATTGCTGGACACGTGGTACAGTTTCGTCACCGCGGGTTCGTTTTCAAGAGGGTAATCAATCCGGCGCTCCCGGTCCTTGATCTCACCCATCACCAGCAGGTGATAGACCTTTGAAATGTCCTGTTTTTTGAAGAGATCAACCGCCTTGTCAAAGGCCTCCTTCGATTTGGCGACCAGGATGCAGCCGGAGGTGTCGCGATCGAGCCGGTGGACGGCCTGCAGGCGCGGCATCTTCAAGAGCGTCTGAAGATCCGACTCCAGGCTGTCCGGTCCATTCGAGAGGCGGCCGGTGGGCTTGTTGACAATGATGTATTCGGTATCCTGATAGAGGATTTCCAGGGGCTTGGCCTTCTTTTTGGCCGCCTGCTTCGAGGGGACCATCACCTCGATCTTGTCGCTGCGGCGGACTTCGTGATGAGTCATCCAGATGCGACGCCCATTAACGAATACCAACCGCTCATCCAATAGGCCCTTGGCCTTGTTCCGGGACAAGGTCAGACGTTGGGCTAGAAAATCCTGGAGCGGCATTCCGGCTTGATCCGGACGTACAATAAATTCTTGTGGTTGCATGGGTCGCATTATGGCGGGTGAGCCATCATGTGTCGAGTGAATACAGGGATTCTGATTACCTGTCGGAACGGCCGGTTGTCACTTCAATGGGAGCGGTGGAGGCGGCCTCCTGGCCGCTCTCATCGTAGAAAAGCCTGACATTATAGACACCCGGCTCATCGGGGGCTTTGATTTCGTAAATGCCACCCTCCAGCCTGGGGACGATCGCGTCACGAATGGCCTTGCGGTGGTCGTCATTCAGCTTGAACAGGCCAATCCACGCCATCTTTGCGTGTGCCTCGGGAATCCCTGCGAATTTAACTGAAATGGAGCCGCCAACTGAAACGGTGACCGGCGTATTAAGCGTAAGGGTGGCTGCGCTTCCGAAATTCCAGGCGGACTGGGCAAGCAATGCCTGCTTTTCCTCCTCCGTCGCTTCCGGGGCCGACGTCCGGTCTCCGCCCTCCGCTCCTGAGGAAGGGCTTGTTTTCGCAACGTAATTCTGCCATTTCGTTCCGCCACTCACCAGGGCATCGCGAAGTTCAATGAACGATGGGCCATTTTGAGCATCGCTGTAGCCGAGGTGCTTCAGGTTGCGGTTCACGTAGTCCTTCCAGGCCTGGTCGCCGCCGGCCAGGGCGGCCCGCATCTCCTTGAGCCGCTTCCCTTCCGGAGTGTCCTCATATCCAAGTTCCTTGAGGGTTCGCTCGACCTCTGCCGCCCACGCTTTCCGCGCCTCGGCATCGTCCCTTGCCTTTTCCTCCGGTGATTGCTCGAAGGACCCACTCACCACCAGCCCGCGGGTGCCGGTGCTGGACCCGGCGCCGGCCATGGAATATAACCCGACCATATCAATGCTGAATCCCCCGCCTTTGACGGTACGGGGGCGGGGAATCGTGAGGTTGAAGGCGAAGCTGCCCGGTGCTTTGATGTTGTTGGTCTGTGTCTGGTCTTCACTGCCCCCGTAAAGACGAACCGTTACATCGGCTCCCCAGCCGTTTTGGATGGATGCGCTGCCACTCAAGGTCAGTGTGTCACCGGTCAGAATCCCCTTGATTGACCGGGACGTCGTAAAGCCCTCCTTGTCCGTTGTGGGACCGAGACCCGCGCCTGAAATGGAGTAGTGAATTTGCATGCCGTTAAAAGGAGCCGCCGGAAATACAGGGCCCGAGCCGGCCGCCGGGGGCCGCATGTCGTAACCCCAGGAGGCATACTGGTAGTCAATCCAGGGTTCGACCCTGCCGAAGCACCATTCAAATGCGTTGCGGGGCTGGAAAGGCCCGGAGTTCACGTAGTTGACCAATCGCTGGGCTCCAGGATTCTTCGGGAAGTCCACGGGATACAGGCCTGAATGAATCACTCGCGACAGTATCAACGTCTGGGCGATGTTCAAATCGTCGGTAGGAAGATTCCGTAAGTACCGCATGAAGGCCTTCAACTGGGGGCCGGGGACCGGGGCTTCGGGCCACCGGCGGACGCTCTGCAGGAGTTTGATGGCATTGATTTCACCGTCTGTAAGTGGTTCACCGACCCGCCGCTTGGCGCTGACGACGTCGTAAAGCCTGCGATGAATCGGAAGCATTCCGCGATACCGGTAACCGGGCCGGCTTTGTACATTATCCCACTGGATGGAATCGGGGTCCGGAATGACCTGGGTCAGCGGGCGCCCTGGCTCATAGGTTATAGGATATTGGTCAATGATAGCCGGCTCCGGGGCGGGGCTTTGGGCGGAGGTATTAAAAATCCCGAACCGAAAAGCAACGCAGATAATGATTAGGCCTGGTAAGACTCGGATGGTCATTTTATCCTCCTGATAAATAACACTTCACACAATGTTGGGCACATGCCATGAATGCCGAAATGGAAAGAATCCGTAGAAAAAACTCTACGAAAGGTGATCTGGAAACGCAAGACTGGAGTGTCGTCCAGTTTGGCCCGCAAACCCCTCGCACGAACCCTCTCCCTCAAGGGGAGAGGAAAGGCGGGTGTGCTAAGCTTTCTCCCGGCGACTAATTGCAGCCGCAACCGCCGCCGCCCACGCCGCGCCCGCCTGAGGCGGATTCGCGGGTGAAATAGACATGCTCCCGCATCGAGTCCGTGAGGGGGTCGCGATCCGGGCGCATGGTGTAGTCCGACAGGGTGCCCCGTTCCCAGGGTTGCACCGTGCCACAGCCCGTCAGTGAGGATAGGGCGATGACCATTAATCCGGGAATGAGTAAGCGATGTTTCATTTTTTCAGCCCGTCCTTTTCGTTCAACAGCTGTTCAATTTCTGCCTTATATTGAGTCGTGGTTTTCTCGCCGTGAAAGCCGGTGTGGAGAAACCGGATTTTGCCGGATCGATCAAACAGATAGGAGGAGGGCATGGATTGCACATCAGCGGCTTGAACCAGGAGATGATGTGCATCGCGCAGGGTGAGAAAGGTGGCCGGGTGTTCCTTGAGAAACGATTGCATCAGCAGGCTGGTCTGATCCTGATTAATGGCAATGGTTACCAGGCCCCTGGGCCCGAATTCCTTTTGAAGGCTGTCCAGGACGGGGAATGAGGCCTTGCAGGGGCCACACCAAGAGGCCCAGAAGTCGATCAACACCACTTTTGATTTCAAGTCTGCGGGTACGCTCCCCTCCAATTTAAATTGAGACAGATCGGGCAGGGGGGTCCCCGCTTTCCACCCCGCCTGGGCTGTGAGGCCGAGGGCGAGAACGACGAGGGTGGCCAGAGTGATGAGCTTTCTAATCGCGGATGAGGTATTCATGGAATCTCCTTGTTAAGTACTGCCTGTTCTTTTCATTGATACAGCCCTCGACCTGGTAGTAGCTGTCGAGAAAGGGTTGGCCTTCCGCACCGCCCAGGACGAAGGCGGTGGTGGACAAGATGCCGGCTTCAGTGCAGGTGGGGGCGATCACGCTCACCGACTGGCATCCGTTATTGACCGGACGACCGGAGCGGGGGTCAAGAATATGGCCAAAGGTCTCGCCGTTGATGGTGACCTTGCGCGCGTAATTTCCCGAGGTGGTGACCGCCCGATTCCGGATGACCACGCCGCCCCAGCATCGGCCGGGATCATTGGGGTCTTCCAAGCCAATGCGCCAGGGTCCGGTCTCCGGTGGCTCGCCCTGAACCCGCAGGTCATGTCCGAAATTCACCAACACGTTTTGGATGCCCGCTTGATTTGCCATTTCGAACACCCGGTCCACCGCGTATTCCTTACCGATGCCGCCGACGTCAATACCCATGCCTTTTTCAGGTAGAGCGAAACGTCCTTTTTCCCGTTTGATTTTCTTCCACCCGCAGAGGGTGAGGGCGGTCGTTACCTCGGCGGCGGAGGGCAGAGTGGTATGGGGGATGTGGTAATCCCAGAGAGCGATCAGGGGCAGGGCAGCGGGATCAAATACGCCGCGGGTCGACCAGTGAAACCAATCGCATAGAGCGAACAGGCTTTCCGCCTCCTCATCCAGGTCCACGGCCCCCAGACCTGCGGCGGCATTGATCCGCGAGATCAGGCTGTCGGGCCGGAACCGCGAGAATTTAGCCTCAAAGCCGGCAACCCAGTTGGTCACCTGGGTGATAAAGGCCCTGCTCGCCGCGGTTGAATCCGTTCGGAACTGAAGCTGGCAGACCGTGCCCATCGCGTTAAACGTATGCCTGGTATAGTCGCTGGCTGACATTTTCAAATCCTGCCTTAAAAGGACACATGCGCTCCCATAATGAACAAGAGGGCGGTGGGATACATCTCCGGGTCTGTTACCCCGTCATTCCCCGACATCTCATAGCGCTCCACCCCGGCATCCAGTGTGAGCTTGGGCGTAGGCATCCAGATGAATTTAACTCCATAGGAAAGGGAGGTCAGATCTGAAACCCGGTAGTCCGAACTGTAGAATTCCGGTGACCCGCTGAACCGCACATCATAGAAGTCCGCCGCCGTTTGCGTGTAGTAACGAACGATGGGGCTGATAATAAAGCTCGGGCTGACTTTCTGGTACCAGGCCAAGGAGAGGGTTTCTGCGTTGATGCCGAAGGAGTCGGTATAGTATCTCAATCCGAGGTCAATACTGGCATCCAGCGGGGTGATGAATTGTTGCAAGCCGACATAGATGATCTCCTTGGTTTTGCTGTCCGGACGGTTTTCATAGATCAACTGGCCGTTCACCTCCGACACTTTATAGGGGTCACTGATAAACCCGGATACCTGCCCGAGGGTGAGGTTGGCGGTGAGTACCGTGGTCTTGGTCAGCACCTGTGAAACGCCAATCAGTGCGTCAAGAGAGTCCTTGCTCTCGCTAGGGCGTCCATTGGCCGGGGTCAGCGAGTCATGGGTGTAGGCGCCCCCCACGGCCAGGATCGTGTTTTTTTTGTTGAAATCAATGGCGTCCTGAATACTGAGGCCGGTCGAGAGGTAATCCGACTCCTGACTATAGGAGGCCTGAACTCCGGGGGTATGATCGCCCACTCGCCTGGACAGACCGATATTGAAAGCCCAGCGCGTATCTTCAAAATCAGCCAGGGGGATGCGTGAGCTGCTGGCCGGTGGCGTCGCCTGCTGAGTGCTTGAGGATGAAGAGCCGCCACTATTCGATGTTGAGGGCGCACTCGTAGCGGGTACGGCTGGCGCCGGGGCAGGGGTGGGTGCGGGTGCGGGTGCGGGTGTCGCCGCCGTCACCGCCGAGTAGCGAGCAGCCGAAAAGTTGCGGCGTCTTATCAGCAAAGCATCATCCTCATCCTCATCTTCCCAGTGGTTATCATCTCTTTCGCCCACTGTCACCGTTGGGGTGGTGGGCGTGGGGGTGCTTG
>JBIKMI010000096.1:0-9176 GCA_044359285.1 Kiritimatiellia bacterium | reverse complement strand
TCGACGTTGGCGTGGAACGAACGGAATTCACGTGCACCGGGGCGGTAGGTGGTGCGCCAGTGGGCGTAGCGCCCGTAATCGAGTTGTAGATTCCGTCCACTTTGATGATCCAACCCGATTCAGTTTCCTGTTCTAACGAGAATTCCGGAGCCAGGACCTTGATGCGATCATTGTCCTCCTGATAATACATGAACTTGGCAGCCACTGAATCCTCGGCTTGACTCTTTCGTGGTGGAAGCACCGTAAGCGCAAACACGATCAGCGCCATTGCCGTTGATTTACGCGGATCCGGTACCGTTATTTTTTGAGTTGGTTTAGTGCTCATTGACTCCTTCAATCTATTTGGCTGAAATAAAGCGTTTTCTGTGCCATCTTTAAAACTTTACTGAATTTATCCACAATAAGCCTCATTATTGAGAAATCTTGAGGTAAAAATCGAGTGAAAGTGTGTCAAATAATGAACAATGTCTCACAACTGCAAAATGACACAATGTTGAGTCATTATAAGCAGCTGGTTGCAGGGTGCATCTCGATTTGTTCGAATGCGTCTTACTTGGTTGTAATCGGTAGTTCCCCGATTTCCTTGACGCAGCGGAATCCGATGATGGGAATGAGGGTGTTGGGCTGGCACCCCTTTGATAAATGAGGAGGGGTCCCGTTACCCCGGGCGGTGGTCATCAGCTCCTGATCCTGGCTCAGGTAGGATCCGCCCCGGAATACATGCCCGGATCCCTTTGTCGTGTTGACGGGATCGGTTTGCTTCATGACAGAATAGGAGGCCTGATCAAACCAGTCCTGAACCCATTCAGCGGCATTTCCGGCCATGTGAAGCAGGCCGTAGGGGTTGTCTGCGGGATCAAATGTGTACAACCCTCCCTGCAGTTCCGAGGGGGTTTTCTGGTCGACATTCCAGGTCTCAACGGGGAGTTTTCGGGGAGGGCGTGGCTCCTCGCGGGTACAGGAGAAGCGTTTAGCTGGCGGCGGGGGATCGCGTTTATCCATCTCGGCGGCGACATACGCGCGTCCGGAAGGAGTATTAACGACCATTTCAGCAGGAGTGGTGGCGCCCCAGGGGTACATGCGGCAGTCGTGTCCGCGGGCCGCCAGTTCCCATTCCGCCTCCGTGGGCAGGCGCAGGCCTTTCCATTTGGCATACGCATAGGCGTCAAACCAGTCCACTCCGACAACCGGTTGGTTGTCGCGGCTGAGGGAGGGGGTTTTCCAGCCACTGGCTTGGTGATCCTTCAGTGGGGGGGCATCAGGGTGTTCCATGCTGTAATCCTGGGTGGTGCGGACATGTTCGACGAAGCGACGGTATTCTGCATTTGAAACCTCGCATTGCTGGATGAAAAAGGGCTTGATTCGGATCAGGCGCATGGGAAAATCCGCATCGGCAGGTGTTGCATTCTCGCGCCCGAGGAGGAATAGGCCACCAGGGATGAAGACCAGGCTGGGATCGTTATTGGCTGGCGGCTTCAGTTCATCAGGATTCCGGTTGGCGAGGTAGCTCTCCAGGATTTTCTTTTCCATGGTGATAAGCACGGAGAAGTCCATTTCGGCAAATTCCGAATCCCCCCCCCGTCCGGAATGAGAGCGGTTTGTCTTGTTTTTGGTCACATGCTCCACCCAGAACCGGAGGAACAGGTCCATTTCAGTGGCCGCCTGATCGAACTCCTTTGCCTGCAGCAGGATCGGGATGCGCTCGGTCATGAGCGATGGTAGGCGGCGGGCGATGGCGCGCCGTCTCTCCAGGACACCATCGAAACTTTTTTTGGCAGTGGGATTCTGGGTGTAATTCGGACTTTCGATGCCAGGGTACTGGGCTTGTGCCTTGGTAATGATCTGGCATAGGGCCGCGTATCGGGTTAAAGACGCCTGGATGGGGGGCATCCATTCCCCTTCCAGTTTTTCAAGTCCCTTGGCGAGTTGTGCCTGTTCGTCGGCAAAGGATTTTCGTTTGCCGGAAACCCATGAGATCTCTTTACTGGCGGGCCAATGCTTCATGAATTCATCGCAGAGGTTGATCGTGTCCGCATAGGCGGTGGCGGTGAGGTTGGTCTTTGTGGAAAGATGGAACTCCTTAAGGAGGTTGGCGAGTAAAACCTCGAGGTTTTCCGGGCGCACCTCCAGGATCTCTGTCCGGAGATAGCGTTGTTTGCTGATGATTTTCCCCGATGTGTTCCTGATGACCGTTTCACGGTCATTACTTTCATTTGCCATAAGCTCGCCCTGGACCATACGACCGTCTTTGAGGGCGAGGGTGGTGGACTGGGGGGGCAGAAGGCCCAAGGCGGCGGGGGAAAGATCGGAACGTGTCACAGCCCCCACGCCAGAATTGGCAAGTGCAGTAACCATCAGTAGGAATAGGCATATTCGCATCATTGTTCTCCCTGATTGAGTGAATGGTTAACCTTACTCCCTATCCGCAAAGAATTCAATAGCGGGGTCTTGCGGGCGGGTGCGTGTTAATCCAGACGCTTGCGGAATTTCAAGGAGGCGAGCATGAGAATGCCGATGCCCCAGAGGAGCAGGATGAGGGCTGGATGCCACAACTCATTCCAGCCTGTCCCTTTCAGGAAAAGTCCACGGACAATCTCGAGGTAGTATTTTAGAGGAATCCATTGCGCCAGAACTTGAATCGCAGGGGGCATGTTCTCGACCGGGAAAATGAAGCCGGAAAGCAACACAAAGGGCATCAGGACAAAGAAAGCGGCGGTCATCATGGCCTGTTGCTGGGTTTTGACCAGCGTGGAAATGAACAATCCAAGTCCGAGCGTCGTGAGCAGGAAAAGGCCGGAGAAGGCGTAGAGCCAGAACACGTTTCCGCGCAAGGGAATGCCGAACACCCCCACGATCACCCCGAGCGTGAGGGTGATCTCCATAAAGCCGATCACCACAAACGGCAACAACTTGCCGAGCATGAGTTCCACCGGGCGTAGCGGCGTGACGATCAGTTGTTCCATGGTGCCCTCCTCGCGTTCCTTCACGAGCGACATGCTGGTGACGAGCATGGTGGTGACCAGTAACAGGACGCCCATCAGGGCGGGCACCATATAGTAGCGCGACAGGAGCCGGGGATTAAACCAGGCCCGGGATTCGACCGTTACGGACGGGGGCGTAACGGTCCCGGTGTTCTCAAGCCGGATCAAGCGGGCGGAGAACAGGCGCGTGGCTTTCTGGAGATAGTTAAGCCCGTTCACCCCGAAATTACTATCCGCTCCATCTACCAGAACCTGCACGGTGGCGGGGCGCCGGTTCACCAGACATTTCGAGAAATCCGGAGGGATGGTCACCACCAGTCCCGCCTGGCTCGCGACCAAGCGGTCGCCGTCAGCGGATTCAGGGCCGGTGGCAGGGGTAAGGGTAAAATAGCCTGAAGCGGCCAATGCCTGCGCATACTCCCGGCTCTGGGGCGAGTGGTCGTTGTCGCGCAGGGTCAGGGTGATATTCCGGATATCGGTGTTGGCCGCGTAACCCATGATCATGAGCTGGAACAGCGGGGCGATGACGAGGATTCCGAAAAGGCTCCGGTCACGGCGGATTTGGGTGAGCTCCTTGACCAGGAGTACCTTGATTCGGTGGAATGAGATGGGGGGGGTGCGGTTCATAGTGTCTTGCGTGTGCGCCAGACGGCAATACTGTTAAAGAGGAGGCCCAGCACCAGCAGTCCCAGTAAGTTCGGCCAGATTTGGATCAGCGAGGCGTCCTTCAGGATGATTCCGCGGAGTGCTGCCACAAAATAACGTGGAATGACCATGTAGCTGATCCCTTGGATCAGGATCGGCATATTTTGGATTGGAAAAATGAAGCCTGACAGGATCAGGGAGGGAAGCAGGGAAGAGAGCACCGCAATCTGGAACGCCATCTGCTGGGAATGGGTTAGGGTTGAGATCAGCACGCCCATACCCAGCGCGGAAAACAGGAACAGGAGGGTGGTTAGCGCAAGAAGCCACAGGGCGCCCTTGACGGCCACCCCGAACAACCCGTAGCCCAGCAGGAGAACCAGAGTCATGGTGATCAGGCCGATGAGGACATAGGGCAGGATCTTCCCCAGAATGAGTTCCCCTGGCCGGATGGGCGATACCATGATCTGTTCCATGGTCTCCCGCTCTTTTTCGCGGACAATGGAGACTGAGGTGGCGATTACGCCCGATAGCATCAGGAGCAAGCCGATCAGACCGGGCACCAGGAATTTGGCGCTTTGCAGTTCGGGATTGAACCAGATCCGCGGCTCCAGCATCACCACGGGCGAATCGGCGGAACGCACCCTGCGTTTCTGGACCTCCAGCCGTACCGTGCGGTTAAGCCGGTCCGCCAAGGCGTCCAGGTAGCCGATGGTCGCGAAAGCGGTGTTGGCGTCACTGGCGTCAACCAGCGCCTGGAGCTGGACGGACTTTCCCTGCGCCAGATCGCGGGCATAGTTGAGGGGAATGATCAGGACGGCCCGGACCTTGCCACAGTTAAGAAGATCGTCGGCTTCTGCGGAAGTTGCCAGGGTGGGGCCTCGGTCAAAGTAGGGGTTCTGGAAGAGGCTATCCTGCAGGGACCGGCTCTCGCGGGTGCGGTCCTCATCCAGCACGGCGACCCGGATGTGTTTGACATCGAACGAGAGTGCATAGCCGTAGAGCATGAGCAACATGGCGGGGACGAAGACGAGCAGCCCCAGCGAGAGCGGGTCGCGCCGGATTTGCCGGAATTCCTTTATTAAGATGGCCCGGAAGCGTCTCATGGTGAATGGGTATCCGTTCCGGTGAGGGGCGCGTTGGCGAGTGTATTAAACGCTTCCTCCAGGGTACGGGAGCCGGTGGTGGCCTTGATTCCGGCAGGGGAATCGAGGGCTATCAGGCGCCCGTTGTTGATGAAACCGATCCGCCGGCAGAATTCGGCTTCGTCCATGAAATGGGTAGTGATGAGGATGGTGACACCCCGGCTTGCGAGATCCTGGATGAGATCCCAGAAAAGGCGGCGGGCGACGGGATCCACGCCGCTGGTGGGTTCGTCCAGAAAGAGGATCGGCGGTTCGTGAAGAATGGCGCAGCCGAGCGCGAGCCGCTGTTGCAACGCACCGGAGAGCGTTCCGGTAAGATGTCGCTCCAGTCCGGTCAGTCCGGCCATGGCAACGGCAGACCCCGTGCGGGCGCGCAGAAGCTCGCCCTTAAGTCCATAAATGCCGCCGAAAAAGGCAATGTTTTCGGCAACGGTCAGGTCTTTGTAGAGGCTGAACTTCTGGGACATGTAGCCGATGGCCTGCCGAACCTGATCCGGCTCACGGTTGATGTCATGGCCATTGACCCGACCGGTCCCTGATGTGGAGGTGAGGAGGCCGCATAACATCCGGATGGTGGTGGATTTCCCTGCGCCGTTCGGGCCGAGAAAGCCGAAGATCTCCCCCCGTTCTACGGTGAAGGAAAGGCGGTCCACAGCGGTAAAGGTCCCGAACACCTTGGTCAGGGCTTCAACGGCGATGACGGCAGGCGTCGAATCCCTGCCCTCATGAGGTGTGAACGGCGGGTTTATGGGGTGTCTCCCATGGCGTGTTTCAGGGCGGCCCGCCTGATACGCACATCGGACTCAGCCGCGATACGCTGGGCGGTGGTGAGGGTCCGCTTGGCCTCGGCATCGAGAGCGTCAGAGTGGCGGGCGGATCCGTTTTTCCAGAGGGTGTTGGCCACTTCCAGATTGCGCTTGGCGCTGGACTCGGCATGGGTGGCCGTTTTTAAAGAGGAACAGGCATGGTGAAAATTCAGGAGGGCCTCTTGAACCTGGGCGAGGACGGCCTCCTCCTGCGCCTCGAGTTGGAGTTGTTGCTTCGTGGCCTGTAATCGGGCTTCGGCGATCCGGGCGCGGGTCAGGCCCCCGTCAAAGAGATTCCATGAGACGGCCGCACCGATGAGGGCATCATCCTGCCACTGGTCTTCCGGCGGGAAATTCCGGGTATTCGGATTGCCCTGCTCGTATCGGGCGATGAGGGCCAGCTGGGGCCGCCGGTCTGCGCGGGTTGCTTCGGTGAGGGCCATGGCGGCTCGGGTATTGAGCCGTAATGAGGCGAGTTCCGCCCGGTTGCTGATGGCATTCTGGAGCGCCTCCTGCAATGTCGGAGGATGCCCCACTTCATGTTGAGCGGGCGGTTCGGGAGTGTCGTTGAGAGTGAAGGGGCGGCCGGTAAGTTGAGCCAGCCGCACACGGCTGAGGTCGGCGTGCCGCACGGCGTCCTCAAATTGAAGCCGGACCTGATCGAGCAGGACCTCCGTGGCGAATTGATCGTTATCGGTGGCCAGTCCGGCCTGTCTCAGGTTTTGGGTGTCGGTTGCCAGGGTCGACGTCCGTTCGATGGCGGATAACAGGGCGGTGGACAGGGCCAGGCTTTTACTCCATTGCCAATAGGTGATGAGCGCGGAAAGGGTCAGGTCGGCGGAATGCGCGTCGCGGGCATGGCGCATGGCTTCGCCTGTGAGTCGTGCGGCGTGCTTTTGATGGGTGACCCGTCCGCCGGTGTAGAGCGGCTGGGTAATGCCGATGGAGGCCGAGTATTGATTTTCAAGTACGGGAATGCTCACGCCCGGGGCGAGGGGGTTGTTTTCCAGTCCTTCAAAATGATGGGCCTGGGCCTTGGCGTCGAGTCGGGGGAGGCGGCCGGCGTCGGCCTCCTTCTGGCGCGCGTCTGAGATCAGAATATCGGTTTCCTTCTCCTTGAGGGACGGGCTGTGGACGAGGGTGAGCCGGACGACCTCGGCGGGGGTAATCAGGGTGGCGGCCTGGAGAGAAAGAAAACCTGAACAGAAGAGTGTAACGACGAGTTTCGTGATGGGTGATTTCATAGTGCGGCTCCTTCTTTCGGTTCGCTCATCAGGGCGACAAAAACATCTTCCAGCGAGGGTTCAATGGGCGTAAAGCGAACCCCGGATACGCCCTTTTGATTGAGCCAGGCAGTGGCTTCAGCGAGCTCCTCCGCACCACGCCCGGCGAAAAAGTGGAGCCGGTCGCCATAGCGCACCAGTGCGGTAGCGGGCCAGCGCTGTTTCAGGATCTTGTATATATCGCCGAGCGGCGCGCCGCTGGCCGCCACCATGCGGCCCTGGAGTTCCGCCTTGATGGCCACCGGGGTATCGAGCCGGATGAGTTTGCCCTGGTGCATCATACCGACCCGGTCACAGCGTTCCGCCTCGTCGAGATAGGGCGTGGTCATGACGATCGTGACCCCTTGATCAAGGAGCCCCTTCAGGATGGTTCGGAATTCGCCACGGGAAACCGGGTCAACGCCCGTGGAGGGTTCATCCAGGAACAAGAGTTCGGGTGTGTGAATCAGGGCGCAGGCAAGGGCCAGTTTCTTCTTCATGCCACCGGATAGGGCTTGGGCAAGGCGGCCCGGAAAAGGATCGAGCCGGGTGAAGGCGAGCAGTTCATCCCGGCGGCGCTGGTAGTTTTCCACGCCGTGGAGATCGGCAAAGAACTCGATGTTCTCGCTGATGGTCAGGTCGCCATAGAGGGTGAATGATTGCGAGAGATAGCCGATGCGGGACTTGATGGCCTCGGCATCATGATAAAGGTCGAGGCCGAGGATGCGTCCCTCTCCGGCGGTGGGTTTGAGAATGCCGCAGAGCATCCGGATGGCGGTGCTTTTCCCGGCGCCGTCGGGGCCAACGAGGCCGAAAAACTCCCCGCGCCGGAGTGTCAGGGTCAGATTCTTGACGGCATCAACCGAATCGAAGGCTCTGCGGAGTCCCCGGGTTTCGATGGCTGGTGGGTTTGGCGTACCGGGCATGGCGGGGGTTCCCTATTTCCCGAGGTATCCATCCGCCGGCATGCCGGGTTTCAACCTGCCGTCGGGATTGGAAAGCGTGACCTTGATGCGATAGACCAGTTTCGTGCGTTCGTCGGGTGTCTGGATGTTGCGAGGAGTGAACTCTGCCTCAGGCGAGACAAAGGTCACGCGCCCCTCGCGGCGCTGGGATTCGCCATCAATTTTAACAAATGCGCCTTGGCCGATTTTGACGGCGGCAAGCCGGTGTTCGGGGATATATAAGGAGAGCCAGACTTTATCCAGTTGAGCGAGGGTGGCCAGCGGGGCGCCTACGGCGACGACCTCGCCCGGCTCTGCACTGCGGGTTGTAATGACGCCGGCCAATGGGGCGGCGACCACGCAGTCGGCGACCGCCTTCTCCGTGAGGGCGAGGCGGGCGCGCGCGACGTCCACGGCGGCCCCTGCCGACCGGACTTCCTCCTGGCGGTTGCCGCTTACCTGCCGGTTGAGTTGCTGCTCTGCGGCGGCCAGTTCTGCGGCGGCGCGTTTGGCGGCGGCCACGGCATCGTCGCGTTGTTTCTGGCTGACGCTATTCTGGGCGAAAACGGTTTCCATCCGCCGGGCGTCAGAAGCGGTGACTTCGGCCAGCGCGAGGGCGTTGGCAACCTGGGCGCGGGCCTTGAGAATATCTTCACTCCGGCTACCGGCGGCCATGAGCTCGAACTGGGCCTGGGCCTGGGCCAAGGCCGCTCGGGCTTCCTCTCGACGAAGGGTATAGGGGAGGGGATCGAGTAACGCCAACGTCTGGCCATTGGTGACGGCATCCCCCTCCTCGAACAGCAGGCTTGCGATCCGGCCGGAGACTTCGCAGGCCACGCGGACCTGTGTGCATTCGATCGTCCCGGAGCCATCAGGCGGGTCGGGCTGGAGCGAACATGAGGAACCGAGAAGGAGGGGCAGGGCAATAAGCCAATGATGTGTTTTCATAAGATCCTCGCTCGTGCTTGATTCACTTGCTTCGCGACGTCCGTTTGCCCACATGAAGACATGGACGTATCGTTCTCTGATCCAAAAATGACGTAACAGGGAGGGGATGTCAAGACACGGTGGTTGTCGCGCCAGGATCCGCCCTCACCCGGGCAAATCCTAGCGGTCGGGTTTGACATCACGATCCTGTTCTTGTACATCTCGGGTACCTGGTCAAAGGGCTCTGGTGGGGTGTTGAGAAACTGTTTGTGATACGGCAGTAGGCTATAGGAGTGACTTATGAAAGATGGGCCACCCCTTGTGGATTGGGATCATCCCACGCCACCGGCCCTGTCCGTCACCGATGTGCGCGCCAGGGCGCAAAAGAACGATTGGCTGATCGACGTTCGTGATGCCAAGGCCTTCGCCATGGCCCACCCGCAGGGCGCGATCAGCATCGGCATACGGG
>JBIKMI010000222.1:0-4793 GCA_044359285.1 Kiritimatiellia bacterium | reverse complement strand
CTGCCATACCCCTCACCTTTCTTTCTCCCTCTCCCTTCAGGGGAGAGGGGCGGGGTGAGGGTGTCTTCTGGTCTCGACACCTAATGATGGTTTCGGTAGTTTGTGGGACTTTTATGGCGTTGGATGGGCGTTTTTCGAAACGGGGCTACTATGAATGCACAGGATATTGTTGCGCTGAAGGAGCAGGGACTGGTGGAAGCCAGAGCGGCCAGCTCCTTGGCTGAGGTCGATGCGGTCCGGGTTAAATATCTGGGGCGTAAGGGGTTGCTTCCCGCAATCATGGAGGGACTCAAGTCCGTTCCGCCCGAAGAGCGTCCGGAGGTGGGCCGTCGTGCCAATGAACTCAAGCTGGAACTCGGGCAGGCACTGGATGAGGTGAAGGCCACACTCGGTGCGGTTTCGAAGGCGGCCGGTCAGAAACAGTTTGATGTCACCCTGCCGGGTGCCTGGAAGACCCTGGGGTCACGCCATCCCGTTACGCAGGTGATTGAGGAGGCCATCCGCATCTTCAGTATACTCGGGTTTACCGTCGCAGACGGGCCTGATATGGAGACGGAGTACCACAACTTCGACGCCCTGAATACGCCCGCCGATCATCCGTCGCGCGACACGCAGGATACGTTCTGGCTGGATCAGAAGACCTTGTTGCGGACGCAGACTTCGCCGGTCCAGATTCGCGTGATGGAAAGCTGCAAGCCGCCGATCCGCATTATTGCGCCCGGCCGCTGCTACCGGCGTGATACCACCGACGCCACGCATAGTGCGAATTTCCATCAGATCGAAGGACTCTATGTGGATAAGAAAGTCTCCATGGCCGACCTGAAGGGGGATATCACCTTCTTCGCCCACCAGATGATGGGACCTGATGTCAAGGTGCGCTTCCGCCCGCATTTTTTCCCCTTTACCGAACCGAGCGTGGAGTATGATTTCTCCTGCCATGTGTGTGGCGGCCAAGGCTGCCGGGTCTGCAAAAACAGCGGGTGGATAGAAATCTCCGGAGCCGGCATGGTCAACCCGAAAGTGTTCAACATCGTGGGCTATGACCCCGAGGCGGTCACTGGCTATGCCTTCGGCATGGGTGTGGAGCGCATTGCCATGATCAAGTTCGGTATTGAAGACATCCGGCTCCTCTATGACAACGATGTCCGTTTCTTATCCCAATTTTCCTGAGGAATACGACCATGAAACTGCCATTAAGCTGGTTGAAAGAGTATGTGGATTTTGAGTTAAGCCCCAAGGAGCTGGCTTCCCTGCTGACGTTCTCCGGGACGGAAGTCGAGGGGATCAAGACTCGTGGTGGTGACTTTACGGGGCTGGTGGTCGGCGAGGTGCTGAGCGTGGAACGCCATCCGAATGCCGACCGGCTGACCGTATGCCAGGTGAATGACGGCACCACGACCCTGACCGTGGTGTGTGGCGCCCCCAATGTGGCCGCCGGGATCAAGGTGCCGCTGGCGACGATCGGTGTCACCCTGCCGAACGGGCTGAAGATCAAGAAGGCCAAGGTACGGGGCGTTGAATCGTTTGGCATGCTGTGCGCCGAGGATGAGCTGGGGCTCTCGGAAGACCACGGCGGACTGATGATCCTGCCGGTGGAGATCAAGGCGGGAACGCCGTTTTCGGAGATCGCCGGCCCGCCTGAGACGGTGCTGGAACTCGAAGTGACGCCCAACCGGCCGGATTGCCTCAGCATGATCGGGATGGCGCGCGAGGTGGCTACATTGCTTGGCAAGCCGTTGAAGATTCCGGTGCCGGTGCTGAAAGAGTCGACGACGCCTGTGGAAAGCCTGGCGATGGTGACCATTGAGGATGCGGCGGGTTGCCCCCGGTATACCGGCCGGGTGGTGCAGGGGATTACGATAGCGCCGAGTCCTCAATGGATGCAGCAGCGGTTGACGGCGGCAGGGATACGGCCCATTAACAATGTGGTCGACATCACCAACTATGTCATGCTTGAAAGCGGTCAGCCACTCCATGCGTTCGACTACGAATTGCTGGAAGGCCGGAAGATCGTGGTGCGGCGCGCCCGGGTCGGCGAGACGATGAGCACGCTGGATGGCTCGGCGCGGGAGCTGACGCCGGAGATGTTGCTGATCGCCGATGCGAAGCGACCGGTGGCCGTGGCCGGGGTCATGGGGGGCGCCGGGAGCGAGATCCGCGACGTCACGAAAACGGTGCTGTTGGAGAGCGCGTATTTCAAGCCGTCTGATGTCCGCAAGACCTCCAAGAAGATGGGGCTCTCCTCCGAGTCCTCTTATCGTTTTGAACGCGGGGTGGATATCGAAAATCTGGAATGGGTGAGTCGGCGGGCTGCCCAGTTGATGTGTGAGCTGGCTGGCGGCGTGGTGGCCAGGGGCGTGCGGGATGTGTTCCCGGTCAAGCCGGCGCATGGACAGGTCGCCCTCCGGTTCGACCGCGTGCGGGATCTGCTGGGCATTGAGATCACCGATGAGAAAGTGATGTCCATTTTTACGTCACTCGGGTTCGGGATTGTGTCAAAAGACGCGACCCGTTGCGTGGTGGATGTGCCGGCGTTCCGGGTGGATGTGGCGCAGGAGGCCGATCTGATTGAGGAGGTGGCCCGTATTTACGGGTTGGATAAGATCCCGTCCCCCTCGCCCGTGGCCCGGATTGTCCCCGGGGTTGATGACAAGCCGACCCGGGCAGGATTGGCCCTGCGTGAGAATCTGGTCGGACTGGGATTGTCTGAAACCATGAACTACAGTTTCCTTTCGGAGAAGCTGCTGGACCGGGTGGGGTATGGCGCGGCATCGAAACGGGTCGTCTTGCCGAACCCGATCAGTGCCGACCATACCATCCTGCGTAATTCGATGGTTCCGCAAATGATTGAGACGCTGGGTAAAAACCGGGCGCGACAGGCCCGTGAAGCCGCCTTGTTCGAAATGGGCCGGGTCTTCTTCAAGGATGCTGAAGGCCGGAATACCGAGAGTGACCGTGTCTGTATTGGCCTGATGGGGCCGGTGGGGCGCGCCGGAATGGCGAAGGCGCAACCGGTGAAAGACGAGGAGATGTTCCAATGGATCAAGGGGATTCTTGAGTCGCTGGGGCGGTCTCAGCATGTGGCCGCCGTCGCCCGCGGCGGTTTGTGCCGGTTGGATATCGAGCTGAAGCCCGTGTCGAGTCCCTGCTTTGAAGAGGGGCGTGCGGTTACCGTGTGGCTGGCGGGTGCCTGTGTGGGCGTGATGGGGTTGGTCAGCGAGCGCTTGCGGAATGACTGGCGCATGGCGGATCCCGTGGCGCTGCTGGAGCTTGAGATCGCTCCCTTGCTGAAGGATGTCTTGCGAGTGCCGGTGTCGCATGGTATCGGCTCCTTCCCCGGTGTGGAGCGGGATGTGGCGATGGTGGTGGAGGATGGCGTTTCGCATGAGGCGATCCTGAAATCCATCTGGGCGGCCGCCCCGCCGGAACTGGTGGAGATCCAGTTGTTTGATGTCTATCGCGGAGAGACGCTTGGCAAGGGGCGCAAGAGTATGGCCTATACGATGACCTATCGCTCCATGGACAAGACCCTGACGGATGAAGTGGCTAACACCTTCCATGACACGGTCAAGGCCGCCTTGCGCAAAGAGGTGGCCGCCGATATCCGGGAGGGATGAAAGCGCTGATCCAGAGAGTCTCCCGGGCCAGGGTGGTGGTGGAGGGGACGGAAACCGGGGGCATTGGCAAAGGCTTTGCCATTTTGCTGGGTGTGCGGCAACAGGATACGGACGCGGATGCTGTTTTCCTGGCAGAGAAAACCGCCGGCTTACGCATCTTCCCGGACGCCCAGGACAAGATGAATCTGGCGCTGGGTGATGTCGCTGGCGCCGTCCTGGTGGTGTCGCAATTCACGCTCTATGCCGATACCCGCAAGGGGAACCGCCCCAGTTTTTTACAAGCCGCTTCCCCGGCGGAGGCCGAACGGCTCTATGAGGTCTTTGTCAGTCAACTCCGCCGCCTCCTGGGGTCAGATAAAGTCGCGACCGGTGTGTTTCGCGCGAACATGAGCGTGGAGCTTGTCAATGAGGGACCGGTAACGATCGAGTTGTGTTCGGATTCAAGGCCAGTTCAAGCTTGACCACCGTTCCCGATTTTGCGATCTGAGGAAATTCAGAGGAAATCCAGGGACAGGTTTCTGGTGATGTGAATGTGAAGCGTTGGGAAGGTTTGGCTGAAGCCAAGCGCAGGGTTTGGGATCAGGTCTGATGAAGGTCAGAGTCCTTGAGGATGCGCTTGTCGATCTCGCTGATGGATACAGGTTTTACGAGAAACAATCCTCAGGACTGGGAGTTTATTTTCTTGATTCAATCTGATCGGACATCGACTCGCTAGCGTTTTTTGGCGGGATACATCCCGTCATGTTCGAGTGACACAGGCTTCTTGCAAAACGATTCCCCTTTGCCGTATTTTATCGCGTAGAGGGCCACGAGGTTCTAGTGCGCGCTGTATTGGATTGCAGACGCAATCCGGCTCGGATCCGAAATAGAGTAAAATAACCCGAACCAGCTCTTGGACTGCGACGGCTCGTACGCTCGCCGCGGGTCAAGAGTCGCGTTCGCCCAGAAATGATTATTGACGAAAGTATTACCGCGGTTATACCATTAAATCATGAAAACCGCCATATCAATACCGGATGACGTCTTTAGTGCAGCTGAGAATTTCGCGCATCAAAGCCATTTGAGCCGAAGTGCCTTGTTTACGCGCGCCTTGGTGGAGTTCTTGTCCCGGCGTCGGAACGAGGGGGTGACGGAGCGCCTCAACCGACTGTACGACAAGGAAAACTCCCGCCTTGA
>JBIKMI010000010.1:0-22989 GCA_044359285.1 Kiritimatiellia bacterium | reverse complement strand
CAATAACTCGCCCTTTGCCGGGACCGAAGGCACGTTTGTCACCTCGATTCACGTGGCCGACCGGTTGAAGCGGGAGGCCCTGTACGATGTGGCACTGGAAATCGAAGTGCTGAGCGACGGCTCCGGGCACAAGGTGTCCGGACGGGGTGAATTGCACCTGTCCATTCTGATCGAGAAGATGCGCCGGGAAGGCTATGAATTCCAGGTCAGCTGTCCCAATGTCATTTTTCGTGAGCAGGAGGGCAAAATGCTGGAGCCCTACGAGGAGCTCACCATCGATGTGGCGGAACAGTACATGGGCACAGTGATCGAGAAGCTCGGCGCGCGCAAGGGCATTATGCTTGAAATGGAGAAGGGGACCGGGATGAACCGGCTCAAGTACCGGATTCCCACCCGGGGCCTGCTGGGCTTCAAATCCGAGTTCATGTCGGATACCAAGGGGATGGGGGTGCTCACCTATATTTTCCTGGAGTACGGGCCTTTCGCCGGGGAGATGCGCAAGCGGCGTAACGGGGTGTTGATCTCGATGGATACCTGTTCCACCGTTTCGTTTGCGCTCTTCAATCTCCAGAAACGGGGCAAACTGTTCATGGGGCCGGGCGTCCGGGTGCAAAAGGGGCAGATTGTCGGGGAGCATTGCCGGGACAATGATTTGACCGTTAACCCGGCTAAAGGCAAGCAACTCACCAACATGCGGGCGGCCGGTTCAGATGAAAATATCATCCTGGTTCCTCCGACCATCATGAGCCTGGAAGATTGCATCGCCTACATCAATGAGGATGAACTGGTTGAGGTCACCCCCAAGAATGTCCGGTTACGCAAAGATCCCCGGGTCCGTAAGGCCGTCCGCGCCCAGGAAGAGTGAGGGACACGGGAAGAATTCAGAAGCTGACCCCTGAATCCTGCTACATTAATGGGACTTGAACTTTTTTTACGGGCTCTCCATAATTGCCGGCTAATCAATTCGTCGCGGAGGGGGTGGGCGTATGAGTTACTACAAATTATTAGGCCTGCAGGACGAGCCGTTTTCAACGAGCCCTGACCCCTCTTATTTCTTCCAGTCCGCCCAGCATAAGTCGGCCCTGACCCGGTTGCGTATAGCGCTCAATCTCAAGCGCGGGTTGAGTATTATTGTCGGTGACCCCGGTACGGGGAAAACCACCTTGAGTCGAAAATTATCACAAGTCCTTTGCAATGAGGAAGATGTGTGTTTTTCGATGATCCTGAATCCGTATTTCAGGACGCAAAAACAGTTTTTGACGCGGTTGGTAGCGATTCTGCATGCCCCCATTGATCCGAAGAAAACGTCAGGTCTGGATTGCATCGAGGCCGTGGAGCAATTTCTTTACAAGACCGGGGTGCAGGAGAAGAAGCGCGTCGTTCTGCTGATTGATGAAGCGCAGCTGTTGCCGCCTTATGTTCTGGAGATTCTGCGCATCCTGTTGAACTACGAGACGAACGAGTTCAAGATCCTTCAATTGATTCTGGTTGGCCAGATGGAGTTGGTTCCGGTGTTGAGCAAGATGCCGAACTTCTGGGACCGGATTGCCTTGAAATGTGTGATCAATCCCTTGAATTTTGACGAGACCAAGGAATTGATCAATTACAGGTTGTTGCAGGCGGGCTATCATGGATCCGGGCTTTTCAAGGATGAGGCCATCCGGCTGATTCATGCACATACCCGGGGCTATCCGCGGCAGTTGTCTATTTTATGTCACAACCTTCTGGAGATGTTAGTGATGCAGGAACGCTCGGTGATCGATGAGAGTCTGGTCAGGGAGGCGCTGGCCGAAGAGCTGCGACCTGTTTCAGGGGTTGCCGAAACCCGTTCGATTGTGTATTAATCGAGGTAGATTATGAGGGGACTTTTCACCATATGACACCAGAGGAAAAACTTCTGGCGTTGATTCAGCAGGATAAGCGACAAGGGGCTTCCTCCATTACGCCGCAGGAGAAGCTTCTGGCTTTGCTTGAACAGGATAAGCGGAAGCCGGAAGCCGCGCCGGTTAAGCCTGTCGTCGTGCCGGCTCCTATTCATGTCCCCAAGCCGCTCCCCGTGGCCGCACCCGCCCCTGAGCCCGTTAAGCCGGCCCCCGTGGCGGTGGCGCCGCCCCCTCCCGAAGTTAAGAAGGCCCCGCTAGTCGTAGTGCCGCCCCCTGCGGCCGCGCCCGCCCCTGAGCCCGTTAAGCCGGCCCCCGTGGTGGTGGCCCCCCCTCCCGAAGTTAAGAAGGCCCCGCTAGTCGTAGTGCCGCCCCCTGCGGCCGCGCCCGCCTCTGCGCCTGCGAACGTAGCCCCGGTTGTTGTGCCCTTGGCCGCTCAACCCCTTCCTTCCCCCGCCGCCCCTCCAGTCCCCCAACCCCTGGTATTTCCCTCGATCCGCCTCTCGGGTGTGACCATCACGAACCGGGTTCTGGCGCTCGTGGCGATGCTTCTGATTGTGGTGGTCTTTTACAGTGTGGCGGGAACTGAGCGCGGTATTAAGGAAGACATTCAGCGCCAGATGAATGGGGCCGGTGAGATGTCTGTTACCACCATGTCGATCTCTGATGAGCCTGTTCCCGAGGTGAATATGTTTGTGGAGAAGGTCAGCATCCGGAATTTCTTTTCGTATAAAATGGTTGAAAAAAGCCGCGACGGAGGTTCTGAGGCGCCCACCCCCGGGGGGCTGGCCAAAGATTTCAAGTTGGTGGCCGTTTCAGTGGATACCGCGACCCCGTCGGAATCCATGGCCATTATTAAAGGCAAGGCGGATTCCAAGACCTATTTTGTGAAATTGGGGGAGAGTGTGGGGGATACCGGGTTTGTGCTGTCCAAGGTGTTGGCGGATCGCATTGTCCTGAAACAGCGGAAGCAGGAATTTGAGCTGAAATAAAAGGTTGATATGAATACATACCGATATTGCGCGAGTCTTGCTTTGCAGTTGAGTTTTGGGGTGGCACTGTTGCTGCTCGTTATGCCCGTCAGCGTGCGGGCTCAAGCACCTGAGGTCAATCTGCCGGTGCCGGCCGCGCAGACCCCGGGCCAGAGACCCCATATGATCAGCGAATATCATCTCCCCGGTTTGGAGAAGAAAATCTCACTCGATCTGCTGGAGTCAATGGATGTGGTGGACCTGCTGAAATTCCTTTCGGTCAAGGCCGGGCTGAATATCATCATCGGAAAAGACGTGGCCGGATCCAGCAAACTGATGATCAAGGACGTGACGATCGGTGAGGCGATGGAGATTGTCCTTGCTGCGAATGGGCTGGCCTATGAGATCCAGGCGAATATCATCAAGGTCATGACCGATAAGGAGTACCGGGATCTTTATGGGGAGGGCTTTTATGAGCGCAAAAAAGCCAAGATCATTTCCCTCAAATCATCGATTCCCAGCCAGATGGCGCTGTTGTTGGCGGAAGTGAAAAGCACGATGGGAAAGATTGTTTCCGATGACAGTACGGGCAACCTGGTTCTCATTGATACTCCCGAGAAAATCCGGGAAATGGAAGACGTGATCAGCCGGGCCGAGCTTCCCAACTTCCAGCGCGCGTATCCAACCGTGACGACCAATTTTGTGCTGCAATATGCCGTTCCTGAAAAAATTGAGCCCATGTTGACGCCCATGCTGACGAAGATTAAAGATGCCAACATTGGTCAACTGAAGGTCGATGCGCGCACCAAAACCCTGATTGTGACAGACCTGCCCAATGTGGTTCAGCGGATCGGTGATTTAATCGCCATGTTTGACCGCGCCCAGAAGCAGGTATTTATCGAGGCCAAAATCATTCAGGTGAGTCTTACGGATTCAATGAGTTTTGGGGTCAATTGGGACTATCTATTCCAGGGGCTTGATCCGCGCTTCTCGCTGGCGCCGGTTTCGAAAATGACAACAGCCGGAGGGGTCCTTCCTCTAGGGACTCCCGCAGGCAGCAGCTTGACGTATCACACCATCGCGGCGGGCTCGGACCTGAACATGGTGGTGAGGGCCCTGGCCACGACGGGCAAAACCAAAATACTTCAGAACCCGCATATTGCCACTCTGGATGGCAAGGAGGCGACGATCAAGGCGACGACCGCCGAGCCTTATTCCGAATTGCAGTACGAGACGGGGAGTTCAAATATTGTCGGGAAAACGTATAAGTTTGTCGATGTCGGCGTGACGCTGGGGGTGACCCCTCATATTAATGAACTGGGTTTCATTACTTGCGAAATTCGGCCGGAAATCAGTTCGGTGCTGAGGTGGTACGATGCTGATCCCTTGTCCGGTGAGGGGAATTCGGGTGTGCCGGTGGTGAAAAAATCGTTTGCCGAAACAAGTGTCAGCGTGAAGGATGGCGTGACCATCATTATCGCGGGAATGATTGATGAAAAGCAGGAAAAAACCCGCACGCAAGTTCCGTTCCTCGGCAGTATCCCGTTATTGGGTGTACTGTTCCGATATGATAAAACGATTACAGAGAATACCGAGACCATTGTCCTGCTTACCCCCCGCATCGTCACCGGCGACAAGTTCTTTGAACGCAGTAAGGATGTGAAAAAGCCGGTTAAGGGGGCGATTCCCACAATGGGCCAGTCTGCCGCCGAGTTTGTGCAGTAACAGGAGCCGTCAAGGCTTATGCGTCAAAACCTCATTATAGTGCTTAGCCTGTGTGTTTCTTCAGGCGCTTTTTCTCAGACACCCGCCGCGCCTGTCCGCCTGGAGGCATCTTCCTATCAGCAGGTGGTGGAGGAGAATCTGGATTTGCGGAAGGAGCAGGCCCGGCTGGAGGGCGAAGCTGGGACGCTTCGCCGCCAAAACGCCAATCTCCTGCTCGATATCCAGGGACTTGAGCGCAAGCGTGACCAATTGACTGCCCTGGTTTCACAACTCAAGACTCCGGATGAGCTGGCCGCGCAGATGGCCCGGCTCAACTCCGAAAAGGTGGTGCTGGTGCGTGAGATTGAGCGGTTGCGCGAATCTCTTGCCGTGAGTGCCGTGCCGGCTACGAATGCGCTTCCCGTGGCGGTGACGCCCGCGCCGGCCTCCGATCTCTTCCGGAAACTGGAACGGGAAAATGCCGATTTGAGACAGGAGATGGCGAAAATCCGGGCCACCAGCATGAATGAGTCGGTGGGCCGGGAGGTCGCTCAAAAGAGTGAGGTGTCTTTGAAGGCGGAAGTCTCACGGCTTGAGGCTCAATACAAAGGCGCTGCCTCGGAGCTGGAGTCCCTGCGCCGGCGTGAAGCCGCTTTGAAAAAAGCGGTGGAACTGCAGGCTAAGAAGGCGTTTGAGTCTGAAAAGGCCGCGAAAGAAGCACTCGAGCTGCAACGCCAAAAGGACGCGGAGATCAAGGTGGTCGGACAGAAGGCGCTTGAGGCCGAGTCCGCCCTGAAGCAGGTTAATGATAAACTTAAGGCGCAGGAGGCTGCGATCAGCAAGCGTCCCGTTGTTTCAGACGTGATGACCTCCGCCCGCAACAGCCTGCTCGCGGGGCGGGTCAAGGAAGCGGAAAAGGGGTATCTTCAGGCATATAAAAGTGACCCCCGGAATGCCTCCGTCAATTATAATCTGGGCGTGCTCTACGGCGATTATCTTAAGGATTATAAAAAGGCCGCCAAGTATTATCGCAACTATCTGGCCCTCGCCCCGAAGGCCCCCGATGCGGATCAAGTCCGCTCCTGGTTGTTGGATATCACCGCCAAGTCAAAGTGGTGATAGCTGCCCGCTCGCGGACCTATGGGGCGCCAGTGAATCGGATCCTGAAAATCGCAAGACCCTTGAAGGGGTCCCCCCTCTTTCCTTACTCATAAGCTAAAGAAAAGCTAACTATCTTCTTGCTTATTTAGCTAATCATAGCTAAAACACGCAACTCTAAATGGTAGCTATATAAAGCTTTATTTAGGTTGTCGCGTAAGGAGGTGGCGGGTGAAATGGAGTCATGGTGTAAAAATAGTGTTGTGTGGACTCTCTGCCGGCGGGCTTCTGGTTGCAAATGTGCCGGCCACGGAGCGCCCTGAGGCGGCCGTCTCAAATATCGTCCTCTCCCTGCTCCCCCCGTCTGGCGGGGGGGTCCGGATCCAGATTGATTATCCCTCCGCTTTCTCCAGCCGACTGGATATCTATATCTCCACTAACTTGCAGGCCCGCCAGTGGTTCCTGCGCGAGGTGGTTCTCCCAACTGCTGGCAGTAATGCGCTGGAGTGGACGGATTCCGCGAGCCCCGGCTCCCGCCTCTGCTTTTACCAGGCCGGCAATGCGGATCTTGACACCGATCAGGACGGACTGGCCGATGCCCGTGAAATCCTGATCTATCAGACGGCTCCCGGCATTCCGGATTCCGATGCTGATGGGGTTCCGGATGGCGCTGAGGTCAGCCGCAGCACGGATCCCCTCTCCGGGGACTCCTCCCGCATCACGCTCTATGCCGATTCCGATGCGGGGTCGGATGGATATGACGGCTTCGCCCCGGTCGTTGCCGGATCGCATGGTCCCAAACGGTCATTTCGCGCGGCGGCAGAGGCGAGTTATCCGCAGGATGTAATCCAGCTGAGCGGGTCGGCCCGGTTTAATGAGTCGTCATTAGTGCTGGGAACCCGCGATATCACGGTGCGGCCCGTTGGCTCGATTTGGATTCAACCATAAGAAGGAGAAGAGGATGAACGCGAACAGGAAGTGGATGGGGCTGATAGGCGGGCTGGTGTTAATGGGGCTGATCGGGATTTCAACAGGCGGTGAACTTACTGTGGATGGCAGTATGGTGGTGAAGACCAATCTCTCCGTGAACGGGCAGTTAAGCAGCCAGACGTTGGCCGTTACCAATCTGGTGATCAGCGGCGAAGCCGTGATCCAGCGTGCCGTGATCCAGCATCTGCCACCCCAGGGCGATTTGAGAATGGGCCCCTATACAAATGGAGTAGGGGTTAAGTAGGAAAAAATGGTTCACGCGAAGCCGCGAAGGTCACGAAAAGAGGACATGCATGAGGGATGAAATTCAAAAACTCCATACTCGGAAATCCTTTGCGACTTCGCGGCTTCGCGTGAAACAATTCCTGTCTGCATATGTGATAGGGTTGTCTTTGTTTGGCCTCCCCGGCCTGGCCGCTCCGCAGGCGGCGCCTTCCGCGGTAGGACTCAAGCGGTTCTCGGAGATCCCCGTGGAGATGGCGACGGGGGAATTTGTTCAGCGCGAGACCCCGGATCTGCGGATCAAATCACGGGGCCTGATCTTTGAAGTCAGCCGCAATTACCGCAGCCGGCGTGAAGCAGTGGGCGTGTTCGGCTACGGCTGGGGTTGGAACCACGGGGAGCGGTTGGAGTTCCCCGGTGATCTGGTGATCAACTATGTGACCCCGGACGGAACCCTGCCCATCATTCCGGATGTCTCATATACCAGCTCGTATGCCCGGGTCTGCATGGCTGCCCCATCCTGGAGTCAGGGCGAGAAAGCCACCGGGCAGCCGGATGCCATGGGCGGATATGGAAATGTGGCCCATTACTACGGGGCCATCGCCTCCCTGCAACCACTGGTGGTGGGCGGCTGGTCGTTCGTCCCGCCGGCCGGCCCTTCCACCATCCTGCAGGTCGATCTGGCCTCGATCGGAGCAACGGCGTATGACGCGGATCATCCGCAATACGGCCTCTCGTTGAAGTTGTCTGCGGGCGGGGCGGCCTCGGTCGACTGGGGACACCGGGCGTATGATTTTGATTATGTGGATATCACTGCTGACCGGGCGTCATGGAGCTGGGCGGACGTCAATGCGGTTCAGGCCCGGTTGGAGCTGGGCGCTTACACTCAGAATGTGCCCATGGATGTGATTGCCGATACCTTCCACCTGGGGATCACCTATACCCGGAATGCGGATGGGGAGTATAAGTATCTGCCCGGCTCCACCTTCGAACTGGTTAAAACCAATAACGAGTATTGGATCAACAACAAGAACCGGTCCCAATTGGCGTTTGCGCTGGATGGCCGTTTACTGCGCAAAACGGATGCCAGCGGCAATACGCTCTCCTTTCTCTATGATGAGGCCGGACGTCTGATCGGCATGGCGGATGACTTGCGGCAGTCGATTTCGTTCAGCTATGAGAATGGATTGCCGGACGCGAAAATCACCAGGCTGACAGACCACCTGGGCCGGTCGGTCGGGTATGCCTATCTCGGGGACGATCTCGTCGCGGTGACCAATGTGCTGGGGGCGGTCACGCGGTATGCGTATGCCACGACGGAAGGAGAGGCAACGCTCCGTCATAATCTGGTGCGTCGCACGGACCCCGTGGGTAATGCCGTCAGTCTGGAGTATTACACCACCAATAGCACGCCGGACCGGGTCTGGCGCTACCGGGATGGGGAGAGGACGGAAGGACTCACCAACGAGGTCGATTACCTCTATCTGAAGGGCACCACCTATTCGTGGCGGCCCGGCGCGAAAAGCATTCAGGGCGTCGTCTATAACGCGTCCAATGATGTCAGCCAGGTCTACGTCCGGGAAGGGGACCTCACGTATCGTGAAAGTGACGGGCTTAATCTGGTGGCGCAGCATGCACCCACCCGTGTGGCGTCTGCCAACACCTCCGTCTGGGAGCATATCGAGAGCGCACTGGGCGTAACCAATGGCGTGATGGCGTTCAATCCTTCCATCACTACCAATAGCGCCCTCGAGGTGGCCGGGTGGGGGTTTGCGGTGCCGGGGCTGAGTAATGACATTGTCCAGGTGGTCCTGTCGGTGCGGGGCATGGCGACGAACCCCGTCTGTCTCTCCGTCGCTGGTGTGGCGACCACCAACTGGGCCTCCAGTAACACGGCCTGGGTGGTGTTTGATATCACGCGCGCCAAGGCAAAATGGACCTGGTCCGATGTAAGCAACATGACCGCGAAGATCACACCTCCTGCCGGAGCGACCAACGCCGTACCCGTGTGGGTGGATGGGTTCAGCCTGAAGGTCGCCTATCGGCATTTTGATCCCGGCCAGGATCCCCAGGATCTATTCTACTTCTACGATCTATCCCACAATCTGGTGGCCAGTGACCGGGGCGGGTGCGCCCATCAGTTTGCCTACGACGGGCGTGGCAATCTGGTCGCGTGGACCGATCCTGAAAATCACACGCGCCGGTATGAGTATGACCCGGTGTTCAATAAGCCGGTCCGGACCTGGGATCCGGCCGGCCGGGTGACTGTGATGGACTATGATGCCGCCGGGCGGCTGAGCCGCACCACCGATGCCGCGGGGAATGTCTCGACGCTCACGTATGACCGCTATGGGAATGTGGTCCGGACGACGGATGGGGATGGGGCTGTCGAAGAAACGATCTATGACCAGAACGGTCTGAATGTGGTCAAAAGTCGCAACCGGCGCGGCTTTGAAACGGGGTATGAGTTCGATGCCTATGGAAATTGCACCCGGGTGAACGCACCGGACGGAGGGCGCCGGCATGCCACGTATAATGCAGGGGGCTGGAAACTCTCCGAGCGGGACGAGGCCGGCGTCGAAACGCGGTATGAGTATAATGCGAACGGATGTCTGACCAATATCATTCATGCGGCAGGCACCCTTGAGGAGTTTTCCGAAGGCCGGCGTCTCGATGGCCGGGGTCTGGAAATCGCACGTCTTGATCCGTTCGGACGGGCGGAGTGGACCGAGTATGATGCCGAGGGACGGCCCTTTTGCCAGACCGACCGGCTGGGCGGACAGACGGTGACGGAGTATGATGAAAACGGGTATCCCTGGCGGGTCACGGATCCGCTCGGTCAGACTCGTGAGACCCTCCGGGATGGGCGGGGTAATATCACCGCCTCCCTGGACCGGCGTGGGGCCAGATCGTCCTGTGTCTATGATGGCAACAACCACCCCATTCTAACCGTTGACCCGGTAGGGAACCGGGTGATGACGACGTGGGATGAGCAGGACAACAAATCGCAGGAGACCTATCAGTGGGCCGGTTACCCCGGGTGCCCTGAAGCGGAGCGGCCCGCGTTACTGACGCTGACGTATGCCTATGATGCGCTGAACCGGGTGACCAATAAAACCGAGGGGGTCGGTCGGAGCGATGCCCGGGTCACGAGCACCCGATATAATGCGGCCGGCCGGATTATCGCGGAGACCGATCCACGCGGGAATGTCCGCCACCATGCCTATGATGCCTGCGGTAATCTCACGAACACCTGTTTGGTGGATGCGTCCGGCAAATGGGTTGAATGGGCCACGGTGGCGTATGACAGTGCGGATCGGGAGGTCCTGAAAATCAGCGGCGGTCTGGCGACGAACCGGTTCGAGTATGATCTCCGCGGACTCAAAGTTGCCTCGGTGGATCCGCTGGGCCGTCGTACTACCTTCACCTATGACCGGCACCGGCGGTTGGTGGCCACAATTGCCCCGGATGGCACGACGCATCAGGTGGCCTACGACCGCTGCGGGAATAAGGTGCGTGAGGTCCCCGGCGGCGGGGCGGTGAGCGGATTCGAGTGGGATGCCGCCGGCCGCCAGGTCCGCCAGATCGAGGGGGTCGGCCGGCCGGACGCCCGGATCAACACCTGTGAATATGACCCGCTGGGGCGGCTGACGGCCCGGGTTAATCCGCTGGGGCACCGTACCCGCACCACCTATGATGGAGAGGGAAATGTTGCCAGTGAGACCGATGCGTCCGGCGCGGTGAAAACCTTTGGGTATGACGCGGCCGGACGCGTAACCAATACCGTCGATGCGTTCGGGGCCCAGATTGCACAGACACTCGATGGGCGCGGAAAACTGTGTGTGCTGCGTGATAAGCGGGGGGGTACGACCCGCTCGCGCTACGATGTCTATGGGCGCCTGATCCATGCGACTGATGCGCTGGGGAATCGCGTGACCTTCGGGTATGACGCGGGTGATAATAAGATCAGCGAAACGGATCCGCGGGGAACCATCACCCGCTACGAATATGATGGGGCCAACCGGGTCACTCATCACGTCGCCGGGGTCGGGCTGGCTGCCTCTGTCAGCGCAACCACGGTCTTTGATCCGCTGGGGCGGGCGGTCAGGTCGATCCTCGCCGGGCACTCGAACTCCCCGCCGGTCGTAATTGCACGCGCGTTTGATGCGGCGGGGAATCTGCTGGCCATGACCAATGCGGGCGGGGCGGTCACCTGCCATGCCTATGATGTCATGGACCGCTTGATCGAGGTGCGCGATGCGGCGGGCGGGGTGACTCAGACGCAGTATGACTCACGAGGCAACGTGGTGGCCCGGATCGATGCGTTGGGCGGGCTGAAGCGCTTCAGCTATGATGTGTACGGGCAACTCCGGACCCATACCGATGAAGCGGGCGCGACGACCCGGTATGAAGTGGATCTGCTGGGACGGGTGACCAACACCGTGGATGCAATCGGGAACAGGGAAAGCCGGCAGTGGGATGCGGGCGACCATCTGGTGCGGGTGCAGGCCCCGGATGGCGCGGTGTCATCATTTGAGTACGACCAGCTCGGCCGCCTGACCAATACCGTGGATGCCGCCGGGTATCAGACCCGTAAAACAGTGGATGCGGCCGGGAATGTCATCTGTGAAATCGACCGGCGGGGCGGGCGGACCAGGTACGAGTATGATGCCCTGAATCGACCGGTGGCGATCAGCGATCCGGCCTCGAACACTTTAGCTATCGCCTACGATTCCACCGGCAATAAGATCCGCGAAGTCCTCCCCTCGGGTTTGGTCATCACCTATGGTTATGACGGGCTGGGCCGGCAGGTGCTCAAGACCGTGGGCGCAGGGCGGGCGGATGCCCGCCGGACCCGCTACGAACTGGACTCCGCCGGCCGGGTGGTGGTGGAGTGGAATCCTTTGGGACAGGGGATGCGGATGAGCTACGACGCCAATGGGAATAAAACCAACAGTGTCGACGCCCGCGGGAATCAGACCAGGTTCGAGTATGATTCCCTGAACCGGCTGACCCGGACCACGGATGCGCTGGGACAGGCCGCCCGTGTTGACTATGATGCATTGGGCCGGGTGGTTCAGGCCAGCAACCGGCGCGGGGCCGTCACCCGGCATCAGTATGATGTCGCAGGGCATCTGATTTCCCTGCAGGATGCGGAGGGAAATCTAAAGCAGAATCGCTATGATTTGCTGGGCCGGTTGATTGAGGAGCAGGAACCCAATGGGCTCCGGACGCACCTGTCTTATGATGCCGCCGGGCGGGTGACGAACCGGACGAGCATCGCGTCCGACGGCGAATGCCGCAGTGAATCCATGGGCTATGACCTGTTGGGGCGCCAGATTATCAGCCGGAATGCCATGGGGCTGACCACTGAATTTGAGTATGACGCCAATGGCAATAGGGTGGTCGAGTCCGCTCGCTCTGCCGGTGGCGCACTCTTGCGCACCAAAAGCGCTGAATACAATTCCCGGAATCAGCCGGTCAGGGAGGTGGACTATCAGGGAGCCACCTGGCTGACCGAGTATGATGCGATCGGGCGCCGGGTGGCGACGCTAGACCCTCTTGGCAACCGGACCCTCTTTGAGTGGAGTGTGTACAACGAGCTGATCGCCACCACGGATCCGGCCGGCTTTCGCACGGAGAGTACCTATGACCGGTGCGGCCGGGAAACGGAACGGCTCGATGCACTGGGTCAGCGAACACGGTACCGGTACGATCCGAATGGCAACCGGGTGGCCGTCATAAATGACAACGGTAAGGCGATCGTGCTGGGTTATGATTCGCTTAACCGCTTAAGCGCCCGGAGTGACGCCTTGCCGGATGTGCCCCCGGATGTCCTGACGCGCTCCGATGTCAATGGAGATGGGCACATCGACGCCGCCGATGTAGCCGCGCTGGAAGGGGCCCTGCAATGAAACCCCCTACCCATTGCCTCCTGCTTACTGTCCTCTGTTTCATTCTCCCCCTCTCCGCCTTTGCCACACCGGATTGGTGGCTGCTCCGTGGGGTGGTGGATACTAATGCGCTACCTAATGACTATGCCCCGGTGATCCGGGGACAATTGTGCTGGCTGGCCGGGCAGGCGGGCGCTGAACTGGACACCCGGTTGCCCGGAGGCGCGAACGACGCCATTCGCGCGGGCTTAACCAATCTGATGGCTGGCGACCCGGGCGGACTGGTTAATCAGGGCCAACTCAAGCAGGTGCTGGCTCCGTATTACCAGCGGTTAATAGAGGAAGGCGTGGTGGCGGATTATCCCTGGACTCCTTTTGGTGTTCAGGCGGACTACACGCCTGTGAACATCGGGCAGGCGAAACAAGCTTTTGATTTTCAACTGAGCGGGGCCCGTTTCAATCCCTCCATCAGCGGGGTGATTGGGTATTCAGGGGTGCAGTCAGGGCAGGTGCGGGTGATTGCACGCCCTGTGTCAGGTCTCGGGCTGGAGGCGGCGGGGCAGCTCGCCGGACCCGGTTCCTATCACGTGCTGGTGGAGTGCCTGCAGACCAACTGGGCGGTGGAGGCCTGGCGTGATTCAGATCAGGATGCGGTGCCCGATACCTGGGAGGCTACCGGGGTTTATGCACTGAACCCGGTCCTGGTCACAGGCGTGGTCGTTGGGATCAATTTTACCCTGCAGGATCCGGACGAGGATGGGGATGGCCTACCCGGCTATCTGGAGCGGGAATGGGGGTTGGATCCCGAATGGCCACAGGACGGGCGCCATGACGCCGACGGGGATGGCTTGTCACTGGCTGAAGAGTGGCGGGCGGGGTCGGATCCCTCTAGCGGCGATACGGATGGCGATGGGATGGGCGATGGCGCCGAGTGGTTGAATGGAACGTCAGCGCTCCTCACGAACAGTCATACCCGGCTCCCCTTTGTGGAGTCCTTTGAACTTCCCTCCGTAACCTGCGGCGCGTTGGCAGGCCAGCATGGCTGGAACGGGGTCCTCAGTAATGGAGCCTGGGTGGTCACCAATCCGGTCATGGGGAGTATTCAGGAGTTATCACTGGAGTCGGGCTCGAGCGGCCTCATCACGCATCCGCTGGCCACTTATGGGCTCGGGATTGTGTGGATTGAACTGCGTGCGGCGCCCATCCGCCGCACCGCCAGTGTGCCCGCAGCGGTGTCGGCGTGGATGGCGTCGGCCTTTTATTTCAATGGCGAGGGGCGCCTCATGGTGTTTGACACGACCTTGCTGCCCGGCCGGTGGGTCTGCCAGTCGAATGCGGCCCCACTGGCGCCGGATGCCATGGTCCGGCTGGCCGTTCGCCATGACTACCTGAGCCAGCGCTGGGGCCTCTGGCTGGACGGTACCAATGTGGTGGGGAATCTGCCATTTGCCGCGCGGGTCCCGGAACTGGCCCGGGTGCAGTTGCGTAGTGCGTTATTTCAATCGGCCCGGTTCGATGATCTCACGGTCTCCACCAATACCCCCGCCGGGTTGACGGTCGACTCGGATGGCGATGGACTGCCTGACGAGTGGGAGCATTCGTTTGGCTTCAACCCGTATGAACCGGCGGATACGGCCGCCGATCCTGACTTCGATGGCCTCTCCAGTCTACGGGAATTTCAGTTGGGGCTCAATCCGCGCCATCCCGATTACGATGGCGACGGGCTCAGTGATGGAGTTGAAATCGCCCTGCAGCTGTCGCCAACCCGGGCCGACACCAATGTGACGGCAACCATTCCCTTTCTTGAGCCCTTTGAAGCGCCGGCGATCACACTGGGCGAACTGAATGGGCAGCATGGCTGGCGCGCCACTGTGCCCTCGTGGGCCATGGTAAAAACCAATGGCTGCAGTGAAGGCCAGCAGGCATTAAGCTTGAGCGCAAACACCAATGAGACCGCCCGGCTGGTTCAGATTCTCAAGACCGGGCTGGGAGTTCCCGCATGGACCGATCTGCGGGCGATTCCGGTTCGCCGGCAACAGGCCGTATCGCCATCTCTTCACGCCGCTTCAACCGCCGCCTTCTTTATTAACGGGAGTGGCTATCCGGTGGTGGCCAGTGGCTCACATTGGCTGGAGTTGACTAACTCACCGGTTATTTCCAGCACGAATTGGAGCCGTTTTACTGTCATGCAGGATTTCTCCAATCAGGTGTGGAGCCTCTGTCTGGATGGGAAACCGGTGTCGGGTCCGCTCGGGTTTGTGCACCGGCTGACCGCGTGTGTCGGTCCGCGCGTTTCCGGCGCCCGTTATGCCGACACCTGGCTGGACGATATACGGGTCACTCCCGTCGCGCCCGGTGATATCGATAGTGATGGCGATGGTCTGCCGAATTCATGGGAGCTTTTGTACGGCTTCTCAATTTTCGATCCGTCGGATTCGTCTAATCCGTCGGATGCCGTCTCTGATCCCGATCACGATGGTCTTTTCAACCTCGAGGAGTACCTGCTCGGACTCGACCCTCTCAATCCCGACAGCGATGGCGATGGGCTCGGAGACGGTACCGAGCAGGCGCGCGGGCTGTCACCGACCCAGCCCACCGGGTATCCGGCTCTCCCGTACAGCGAGTCGTTTGAGGCGCCCGGCGTGACCAATGGCCTGCTGGCCGGACAGCATGGCTGGCGCTGTCTGACGGGGCTTGCGGGGGCGGTTATTAGCCCCCTTCTGAGTCAGGCCGGAGTGCAGGCGTTGCAGGTGGGCGGCCAGACCTCGCCGGTCTCCATCTATCAGCCGCTGGCGGCGGCCGGACAAGCCGTTATCTGGACCGACCTGTGGAGCATGCCGGTGTTCCGTACTGAAGCGGCCCCGCCGGCCCTGGAGCCCGCCACCACGGCCGGATTCTATATTGATCAGGGCGGCCGGCTGGTGGTGTCGGATTCCACCAATTGGGTGACGCTGACGAGCGCGCCGGTGTTGGTAACCAACACGTGGGCCCGGTTCACCACCTGCCAGGATTTCAGTAACCGGGTGTGGAGCCTCTACCTAGACGGCTGGTCGGTGGCAACCGGGCTTGCCTTCGCCGCCAGTGCGCCGCATGAATACTCCGGGCTGGTGGTCAAACAGACCTCGCTGCGAACGGCCTATCTCGATTCTGTTCTCGTTTCCCCCGACAGGTCGGATTTGCCCGACCGATTTCATCTGTCCGATTGGTCCGATCTATCGGATGACGCCGATCCTGACCACGACGGAGTGACCAATGGCGAGGAATACCGACTGGCCACCGATGCGCAGAACCCCGACAGCGATCGCGATGGAATGAGTGATGGCGCCGAAATCCGGTTGGGCTTGAACCCAGCGGTCTCAAATGGGTTGGCCGGACTTCCCTTCCTGGAGCCGTTCGAGGCACCGGCGATCACCACCGGAAGCCTCGCCGGTCAGCAGGGCTGGCTGGCCAGCACCACCAATGGCGCCTGGGTTCAGACCAATGTCGTCTTTTCCGGCCAACAGGCCTTAAGGCTGGCGGACACCGGATCGGTTGCCCACGTGGTGGCCGCCTTCGGCCAGGCGGTGGTCTGGGCCGATTTTCAGGCTCGGCCAGTCCGACAGGGAGTAGAAAACCCGCCGCTAGTGGGGGCCAGTGCCGCCTCGGGATTTTTTGTCAATCGGACAGGCCAGGTGGTGGTCTGCACGGCATCAGGCTGGGAATCGGTCGCTCCCCATGCGCCGGTCTCAACGTCCCAGTGGACTCGATTCACGGTGAAGATCGATTATGAAGAGCAATGCTGGGCCCTCTGGCTCAATGGCGTGGGCGTGGCTGCATCGCTGTCGTTGGCGCACCCGGTGCCTGAGTTTTCTGTGGCCCGACTCACCGGCCCTGATTATAACGCAGGCGTTGTCGACGCCCTGGCCATCACATCCTGTGAGCCCGCCGGCCTGGACGATGACGGCGATGGTCTGCCAAACGATTGGGAGCAGTTGTTCAGCTTCCCCTCCACTTATCCGTCCGATCCGTTAGATCCGTCCGATGCCGTCTCCGATCCCGATCAGGATGGCCTCACCAATTTGGAGGAATACCAGCTCGGTACTGATCCTTGTAATCCCGACAGTGATGGGGACGGCCTCGTCGATGGCCGAGACGGGGTCATGCCGCTTGGTCTATTCCCGCAAGGCGTGGATCGGACCGGCGATGGCTATGCGGAGGGCGAGACGGATTATGGCTGTGATCCCTTGAAGGTGGATACGGATGGGGACGGGTTGGCTGATGGGCTCGAAGTCGCCAGTGATTTCAATGCCATCGAGGCTTCACTTGAGAGGGAGCTGATGGCCTGGTATCGGTTGGACGAGACCAACGGGCTGGTGCTGGCCGATAGTTCCACCAACCGGTTGGATGCGGTGTGGCTGGGTGATGGAGCGCCGACAAGCACGATAGGCCGGGCGGGCCGTGCCGTGGCGTTTGATGGGATTGCCAGCGGAATCCAAACTCCCGGTTCGGCCTCGCTCGAACTCTCAAGCAATATGACGCTGATGGCGTGGGTCCGCCCGGAGGGCGGGACGGCGACGGGCCCGCAAATCGTCGTCGCGCGGCAGGGCGGAATTGGCCTGCAATTAACCCGGCGTCAGCCCGGGTTCAGGTGGACCGGTCCGGAACTGGCGGCCCCGGTGACGCTGGCCGCCGGCGAGTGGGCTCACCTGGCCCTGGTGTGCCGTGACAGTCAGGTTGTGCTTTCGGTAGACGGCCGGGTGGTGTTGGATACGAATCTGGCCGGAATGGTGTGGGTGCCTTCTTCTTTGCCCTGGGGCATCGGGTGTGACGTTGAGGCGACTAATCTCTGTTTTGCGGGCGGGCTGGATGAGGTTCGGCTTTATGGCCGCGCCCTGAGCCTGGGCGAGATTCAGGAGTGCTATGCCCGGGGGGCTGACCCCGATGGCGATACGGAAGGCACACAGGATGAATTGAGCACAGGAACGGATCCTTCCCAACGGGCCCTATCGCCGGGAATCATGGGCGATCTGGATGGCGATGGACGTGTGACGACGCATGATCGCGACCGGCTCCAGGCCCTGGTCACGGCGCTGGATCAGAATCGTACCCGGCTGGAGTATGACGAGGAAGGCAACCTGATCCGGAAAATCGATGCCCTGGGCTATGCGACCGGTACCGCTTACAACGGAAACAACCGACCGGTCATGACGACGGATGCAAATGGACAGGTCACGCATCTGGAGGTAAATGCCGCGGGCGCGGTTACCGCCGTGACGGATCCGCTGGGTGCGGTTACCCGCTTTGATTTCAATGCCTTCGGGAATGTGACCCGGGTGACCGATCCGGCCGGCCAGCAGACGCGGTTCACCTATAATGCCGCCGGGCAAACAATCCGCTCTCTGAATTCGCGCGGCGTGGCCACGGCCACCGTTTATGACGAACTGGGCCGGGTTCAGGAAGTCATCGCCGCCGAGGGCCTGCCGGAGGAGCAGCGGAGTTGGACCTTCTATGATGTGACCGATCGCCTGGTGAGTAACCGGAACCATAACGGGGTGGTCAACGGGTATGCGTATGACGCCCGGGGCTTGCGCGTGAAACTGGTGTCGGCCCGGGGACTGGCCGAGGAGGCGATCGAGGAGACCACCTATGATGAGCGGGGACTCGCCATCAGCCGGAAGGATCCGCGTGGTTATGTGACGCATCAGACTTATGACGCCCTGGGCCGGCCGGTCACCTCGGTGGATGCGCTGGGATACACGACCCGCACCCATTTCGATAACCTCGGGAATGCGGTTGCCACCACCCTGCCAGATGGCCGGATCACCCGGCAGGAGTTCGACAAGCGGGGCAATGTCATCCGTCAGATGGAGGGAGATGATCGGCAGTTCATGGAGTACGATGTGCTGAACCGGGTGACCGTCCGCGTGGACTGGCGCGGAATCCGCTCGGAGTTTGTTTATGATGCCGCCGGAAACGGGATCGAGACGATCGAGGCGAAAGGGACAACTGCAGAGGCGCGGACCCGCACGGCCTACGATGGGGCCAACCGCCCCCTCCGCGTGACCAATGCCAATGGAGGAACCGTCACCAGTGCTTATGATGCCTGCGGGAATAAGGTGTGGCAGTCCAATGAACTCGGGGTATCGACCCGGTGGGGATTCCAGTACGGAAACCGGCTTGCCTGGACGCTCAAGCCGGACGGCGTGGTGGTGTCAAACGTCTATGATGCGCTGGATCGGCTGACCGCGGAATGGGTCGATAATACCCTTGCTAAAACGTTTCAGCATGATGGATTGTCGCGTCTGACCAATGCCGTGGACTACAATCAGCCCGCCATCAGTGCCGACGATAACCGGGTGGCGTATGCCTATGATGCGTTGAACCGGGTGGTGGGCGAGTGGCAGAATGGCCGCGCGATTCAGCGGCAGTTTGACGCGGCGGGGAATCCGGTGGAACTTACGATGCCCTCGGGGGTCACGCTCCAACGGGTCTTTAACGGGAATAACCGGCTGATGGCGCTTAAAAACGTGGCCGGATCCCTCACCTATGCGAGCTATGCCTACACCCCCAATGGCCGGGTTCAGTCAGTGACCTATGCCAGTGGCGTGGAGGAAACGCATGGTTACGACGGGCGCGAGCGGCTCAATGCCCTCCGTCAGCAGGGTGGGCACGTTGATTACAGCGCCATCCTGACCCGCGACCCCGGCGGGAATGTGACACTGTCATCCGAAAGCAATGGGGACGGGGCCGCCTATACCTATGATGCGGCCAACCGGGTAACGGCAAAGAAGGCGCTGAATGAGTTGTTCGGCGAAGCGCTGGACTATGACCGGCTGGGGAACTGGTTGAGTTGTTCCAACGCCGTTGAGGGCCGGGTCACCCGGGAGAGTAATGCCGCTAACCAGTACACCCGGGTGGGGTCCGAACCTCTGCACTACGATGTGAATGGCAGTCTTACGGGACGGGGACAGGCCGGCTACCGTTATGATTACCGCGGACGGCTGGTCGAGGTGCGCTCCAATGGACTCGCCGTAGCCAGCTATTCGTATGACGCCCTGAATCGCCGGGTGGGTAAGGACACTGCAGCGGGACATCGGGCCTATTATTACGACGGCGAGGCGCTGGTTGATGAAGAGGTGAGTGGTAGCTGGGGCCAGAGCACCCTCTTTGCCGACACGATTGATACGCCGGTGGTGCTACTGCGCGGGGGGCAGGTCTATTACTACCTGAGGGACTGGCGCGCCAATGTTTCGGGGATTACCGATGCGGCCGGGCGCCCGGTGGAGCAGTATCTCTACTCCCTTTTCGGGCAGATGCAGGTTCGGGATGGAAACGGGCATCAGCTGACGCATAGCGGCGTGGGTAATATCTGGACGTTCGCCGCACGGCAGTGGGATGAGGAGTCGGGGTTGTTGCATTACCGTAACCGGGCGTATGCCCCTGAACTCGGTCGGTTTCTCCAGCAGGATCCGGCCGGGTATGTCGATGGCCTGAATCTCTATGCCTATGCCGGTAACAATCCGCTCCTGTTCTCGGACCCCTATGGCCTCTATCGCTGGAGTCATGGGGCGCTCGACAGCCGGGTCGGGGAGTGGATTGTGTCGCAGTATGGCCAGATGCGCGAGATCGAGCGGCAACGGCGCGAGGCGGAGGAAGCCCTGCGCCGGGCCGAGGAGGAGCGTCGCCGGCAGCAGGCGGCGCACGAGCGGGCTGAACGTGACGTCAGCCGCTTCCAGCAGGCGCACCAGAAGGAAATCAAGAGCATGGTCGGGCGGTACAAACACCTCGGCGTGAATGAGCAGGAAGCGACCCGGATGCTGATGAGCGGCGTCACCGCCATTCCCCGGTTGGGCGCGACGGTCGGACCCAACGATCTCCGGCGGGAGTGGTGGTTGGATTATTACCTGCGCGGGGGCCAGATCGATGAACGCATGCGCGGTGAGATGAAACGCATGGGCACCTCCGATGTGGATCAGTATTTTGCGAGCACGTCGCAAAAAGAGACCGCGTTGCGCAATAAACGTAAAGCGACCCGCCAGCAATATTCGATGGCGGCGGTGGCGCTTGTCGCCACCGTGGTCACTTGCGGTGCCGGCGGGGTGCTCGGTGCGGCGTTACTGGGGACGGTCGGAGTGACGGCGTCCACCGTTTCGTACGGGGCTTTTGTGGCGGGGGCCGTCGTGATCCAAGGGGTGTCTTCGGCGGCAAGCACCCTGATCTCGCAGGGATCGATGGGCGATTTTGCCCAGTCATGGGCCATCCAGTCGGCGGCCGCGGTGGCGGGTTATGGCGCCGGTTATGGCATGGCACAATCGGGCTTTGATATGGCTCCTCAGATGGCCGTCCAGTCAGGAACGGGCACGTTGATCGCGTCCGGTAGCAGGGCGACCCTGGAAGGCGGGGGCTTCAAGAACGTGTTCCGCGATACGGCGATCAGTGCGGCGGCCGGCGGGGTGATGGGAACCTTCATGTCCGCTCCGGGAAACGGGGCGGCGCCCGCCAGTTTTGGTGAGTATGTGCAGGCGGGGGCTCCCTCGCGCCTGGGCGCGCTGCACTCGCCGATCGCCGGCGGGGTCCAGGGCTCGCTGCGGGCCGCGATGGCGGGCGGCAATATGGGAGAGGCGTTCATGGAGGGGGCGGCATCCAAAGAGGCGTTGGTTGGTTTTGCGCTGGCTTCTGCCGTGACGCCCGTAGCCAGCCGGATATCAGAAACGCTGGTGGAGGCGTTACCAGGGGCGCCGCCGTCGACCGGCAAGCGGGCGGAATGGGTCGCTCCACCAGCTATCACGGAAGCTGAGAAGAGTAAATTTTCCATCAGGGCCTTTGGGGGGAGCGCGGTGCGGGGGAGCGCGGTGACGCTGGTCAGTCATCTGGAGGAAATGATCGTGGCCCCGGCCCGGTCCCTGCTGGCCATTTACACCACGCTGGTGGCAGATTCCCCGCGTGAGCGCTCGCAGGCAATCAATCCCTTTTCCCGGAATTTTGCCGGATACCGGTTTGCGGACGGGGTGGTGGATGCCGCCCTGGTGGCGGGCGGGCTGCCGCTCAGCTTCTTGTCCGGCGATTTCATGGAAGGCCAGTGGGCGGATCTGGGTTCAAGCTGGACCGGCATCCGGGCGCTCAATTTCAATGGCATGGCCAATAAGACGGCTGACGCGGAAAACATGAAGCGGCTGGTCAGTGGCGTCAAGGGGGAGGGGACCGTCGCCCAGGTGGCCAATCAGACGCATGGGCTAATGGTGGGGGATGCGCTTCAGGCAATTGGCAATGGATTCGGGTTGGTGGATATCACCGCCATCCGGGGGGCCCGGGCGTTGAGGGGGATCGCCGCCACAGGGGCTCCCACCATTGATGTGACGGCGCATAGCCAGGGCACCATGACATTTCGGCGTGCATTGGATCTGGTGGATGATCCCGCTATCCGGAGCCGCATCCGCTATCAAGGGTTTGGGGCTCAGACATATATCAGCGGAAATTATTTAGGGTTAAAGAGTGCAGATAATTATTGGAACCGTTCGGCTGGCCGTGGGGATGCCCATGGGATTGATTTAGTGCCGGTGGTGAACTTTGTGCCCTCCCCCACCAAGGTGTTTGGCGATGCCTCTTATCAACTCGGCCAGGGCGTCTGGCAAACCGTGCAGTCGCCCCAGAACATCATTAAACCGGATGGCAATCACCACGGGATGGAATATTACGCAGGTTATCTGCGAAGGTAAAAGGAGAGCAAATGAATGCAAAAATCAGTTGGAGTATAGGGTTGTGGTTGGTGTGTGCAGGTGGGCAGGGATTCGCCTGGACGGATCTGGGGGGCGGTGACCATGGAGGGAGTAACTGGGTGATCGCCGGGGGGGCGCTGATCGCAAGCAACCACTATAATATCGGAACGGTGACCATTGCCACCGGGGCGACAGTGACGGTGTCGAAGTATGATGGAGCCAGATATGGATCGGTTGCGCTGAATGCCGCGACGATTACGATTTCCGGGACACTGACGGCATCTGGATCCGGGTATTCAGGCGGCTACGGCGGGGCGGGTGGAAACGGAAGCAGCGTCAATAACTCCATGGGGGGCTCCGGAAGTGCCGGCGCAGGCGGATCAGGTCCCTTTGCCGGGGGTGCCGGCGCCGCCGGGCCTGCCGGAATTGTGAATGCGAATGGCGGCACGGGTGGGGTGGGCGGACAGGGCGGCTATGCCACCAACGGGTTGCAGGGTGACACCACCACGAACGAAGTGCTGTATATGGGGTCCGG
>JBIKMI010000157.1:0-6717 GCA_044359285.1 Kiritimatiellia bacterium | reverse complement strand
GTGCCCGCCAGCAGATGCCCGAAATGAGGCAAACCGGTTGCGAAAGGTGGCCCATCATAGAAAACATATTCAGGGGCCTCCTTACGCTGCTCGAGCGATTTCTCGAAAACGTGCTGTTGCTCCCAAAAATCCAGAGTTTCCACTTCCTGCCCTGGAAAATCCACTTTTCGCGACACCGACTTGAACATATTACGACTTCTCTTTCTTTTCCACTGCCTGCCGGACCGCCTTCAGAAAAGCGGCCGGGCCGTACTTCAACTCATGGGAGCCCCGTGTAATCTTGCAGAGACTGACTCCCAGCCTGGATGCGATCGCCCGTTGGGTGACGCCTTTTTCAAGCAGACACACCAGCTTCCAGCGCAAGGCGATCTTTTCCCGTTCCCGAGGGGTCAGGATGGCCTGAAAGACATCATACACCTCATCCGCCTTCAGTTTGGAGATAACGGAAGCCAGTTCCCGGAATACACAATCAGGCTGATAGTTGGATTTGGCCATAGGCGGCAACGGAACGGGCTCTTCACCTGCAGGGCGACCTAGAATTTGTAACCCAGGTAACCACCGAACTCCACATCTCCGAAATCGAATTCACCCAGGGAGCCCCAATCTTCGAAGACATAGTAGCTATTGACCTGTAAGCTGAGGTTTTTTCCAAGAGGAATGTTCAACCCCAACATCCACTGCCAATACATGTCCATCCATTCCCCATCCCCCTCGGTATAGGTTGAGAGAATACCCAGCCCGCCTTGAAGGATTCCATCTTTCGCCAGAAGATTCATTTCAGGGGTAATTCCATAATTCAGATCCGTGTGCTCGGCAAACTCCGGGGTATACCCGCAGGCAAATTGCAGCAGAGCATTTGCCTCATGGATTTCATAGGCCACGCCATAGGTCCAATCCTCATCGGCGTAAGGCAGGCTGATGAATTCAGAGTGCTTCTGGTGATAGCGGGCGCCCAGCCCTACTACCTGGGCCGTCGCGGCCATCGTCACTCCCGTAAACGTCCCCACCATCAACCCGGCAATCAACAGAACTTTAAGTGTTTTCATGGGGCGAATCATAAACACCCCACCGCCCGGCGCAAGCTTTTTCAACCCATCGCATGTGATCTCATGTGATATTTCTGGAGTTTCTCCTGATTTACCCTTAGTATGGACGTTCATTTATGAGAAACAGGTTGTCGAAAGATTATTTCCTGCTCGCCATGTGGCTCTCCCTATCGGGACTCGCCACCCAGGTCGTCGCCGCCCCTGAAGTCGCCTCACCAGAGGCGATTGTCATGAAATCGCCCGACCTGTTCATCATCAACGAACGCGAATACAACTCCACAGAGCTGCTCAAGGGATTAAAGAAAAATAATATCACCCCCGCTTCGCTGCTGGTCATTGAGGTTCCCGCCGGCACCCCCATGACGGCCATCAAGGATCTGACCCAACGGTTGGTCACTGCTGGCTACAAGCCGTCTTTTAAATACCCGCGCCATGCGGATGCGAGTGTGAAAAATCCCGTCGCCCCCGTTACGGCCTCTCCTCCTCCTAAAAAGCAGAGCTGGCGGAAATGAGAACGAAAACCCCTCTTTTCCCCCTTGCCATTGCCGCATTGGGTGTGGTCTACGGGGACATCGGGACCAGTCCACTCTATGCCTTCCGGCTCTGCTTTAATGAGGAAACTCCGCCCACCGAAGCGGCAATTCTGGGAGTGCTCTCCCTGATTTTCTGGTCTCTGGCAGGCCTGATCTCAATCAAATATCTCTCGCTGGTCCTCCGTGCGGATAACCGGGGTGAGGGCGGGATTCTGGCCCTCATGGCGCTGGTGCGCGGGACCCCCTCTGATGCGTCAGCGGGAATCAAGCCCCCCCGGCGCAGCACTGTGATTGTAGCCCTCGGCCTCTTTGGCGCGGCACTGTTGTATGGAGACGGCCTCATCACCCCGGCCATCTCGGTATTAAGTGCCGTCGAGGGGTTGGAAGTGGCCTCCCCCCATTTGGAGGCCTATGTCGTTCCCATCGCCCTCGTCATTCTTGTCGGGCTGTTCTGGGTTCAAAAGCATGGTACGCAAAAGGTCGGAGCAGTCTTTGGCCCAATCATGGTAGTCTGGTTTATTACTCTGGCCGTTCTGGGACTGCCCCACATCTTCACAACCCCGAAAGTTCTGTCCGCCATTAACCCGGCCTATGCCGTCCAGTTTTTCATTGATCATCGGTTCCACGCGTTCGTCACCATGGGGACCATCTTTCTCTGCCTGACCGGTGGCGAGGATCTCTATCTGGATATGGGCCATTTTGGCCGGCTTCCCATGCGTGTGGGCTGGTTCACCCTGGTCCTGCCCTGCCTCCTGATCAACTATTTCGGCCAGGGCGCATTTCTGCTGCAACAGGGGGCCGGTCAAACCGACACCTCCAACCTGCTCTATCATCTTGCCCCTACCTGGGCGCTCTACCCCCTCGTCTGTCTGGCCACGGTCGCCACCGTGATTGCCTCGCAAGCCGTTATTTCGGGGGCCTATTCCCTGACACGACAGGCCATTCAGCTGGGCTATTGCCCCCGCATGACCATCATCCACACCTCCGAGAATACCATTGGCCAGGTCTATCTCCCCGCCGTCACGGGCATGTTGCTGGTCGGCACCGTGTCCCTCGTCATCGGCTTCAAGAATTCAGATTCGCTCGCCGGGGCCTATGGACTTGCCGTCTCGATGACCATGCTGCTGACCTCTATCATGATGACTATTTTCATTCTGCGTAAATGGCACTGGCATCCCCTCCTCGCGGCCGCCGTCATGATTCCCATCTTTATTTTTGACGCCACCTTCTTCACCTCCAACGTGCTGAAACTCAAAGCCGGTGGCTGGGTGGGACTGAGCGTGGCCATCCTGATGTTTGTCATCATGATCACCTGGCATCGTGGCCGGTTCATCATGGGGGCAAAACTCAGTGCCGACAGCCTGCCCCTGCCCCTCTTTATCGCGGATGTCATTCAAACCAAGCCCTTGCGTGTGCCGGGCACGGCGGCATTCCTGACGGGCAGTCTGAACATCGCCCCCCGGACCCTGCTCCACAACTTCAAGCACAACCGGATATTGCATCAGAACATCATCCTCCTCACGATCGTCAACCAGGACGTCCCCCGTATTTCCGACCCGGAACGGGTCTCGGTGGAACGGCTTGAGGCAGGATTCGTCCGCATCACCGCGCGCTACGGTTTCATGGAAACACCGGACCTGACGCAGTTGCTCACCTCGCTTTCGATTGAAGGACTTGACCTGACTCCCTCGAAAGTCACCTTCTTTTTGGGCCGCGAAACCATTCTTCTGATCCCTAAGCAGAATATGTTCCTCTGGCGCAAGATCCTCTTCGCTTTTCTTTCAAAAAATGCACGGGATGCCACCCGGTATTTCAACATTCCGCCCAATCGCGTTATTGAGATCGGCACCCAGGTTGAATTATGACCCGCCCTGCAACTTCACCCCCCCGGCACCCTTCCCCCGGGCTCTCGAATGTCTCGACACGGTGACGGCTTAAGCATTAATATGTGCTCACATTTTTAATGAAGGAGAAAACCCATGTCGCGATTACAAACTACGGCTAAAGTGTCACTGATTGCAGTATCCATTCTCACGCTCGGGACCGGGTGCAGCGTCTTCCGGGCGACTGTACAGAACGAAGACGTGGGCAAGGCCTCCGTCAAACCACTGGATACCACCTATGATTTTGCGGACCTGCGCTTGCTGGCCGAAGCGGTCACAGAAGAGCTCGCAGATGCCCCGGTTCTTGCCGGGAAACCGATTCTCGTAGTCATGGGCATTGAAAACCGGACCGATGAGCATATTGATACAAAAGCCATCACGGATACGATCCGCACGAAACTGATCAACGGGGGCAAAGTCAGTTTTGTCAATGAAAGCCGGCGCGATGCCCTCATGAAAGAACAGGGGTATCAACTCGCCAACAGCACCCCGGAAACACAAACCCTGATCGGTAAGCAGCTGGGTGCCCGCTATATGCTCACCGGCTCCCTGATCAAAATCAAAAAAGACACCCCCAAACAGCTCAGCTTGTCGAAGCTCGAGAAAGTCTACTACCAGCTCACCGTGGAAGTGACGGACCTTCAAACCGGGCTGATTGCCTGGACGATGCAGAAGGACCGCGTCCGTGGTGCCAGCAAACCGGTTCTCGGTTGGTAATCACTCACGTATCACCATGCGGCCACAACGGCCGCAGCAAGGGGCGAGGATGAAAATCCCGGAGTTGACGCACAGCAGGACTTTTAGTCTGCTGCTCATGCTCCTGATGATGTGGGGGGGCGGTTGCGCCACCACTGTTCCGATCGATGCCGCTCGCCGGGATTTCAACATCGGCCAGTTGGCAGACGCAGACAAGTCCCTGGCCGAAATTCCCCGTGATCAGAATGCCGTCATGAACCTCATGGAGCGGGGCATGATCCGGCATCTCCGCCGGGACTACACCAACAGCACCGCCGATTGGCTTGAAGCGGTCCGGCTTGAAAAGGAGCTGGAAACCCACAGTATCACGAAGGCCGGGGCCAGCATGATCGTCAATGACTCCACCCTCGCCTTCCGCGGTTATCCCTATGAGCGCACCTACCTGCATGTTTACCTGGCAAAAAATTTCCTGGCCAGGGGGTTGTGGAATGATGCCGCGGTTGAGGCCCGCTCCATCGCGTATCGACTTGAAAAACTGGATGGCTTTCCTGATGATGCCTTCAGTCATTATATGGCAGGCTTCTGCCTGGAACTCGGGGGTGACGACAGCAACGCCGCCCGGCAATACCGGGAAGTGGCAAGATTAATGCCCGCCTGCGGTATCGATCCGGCGACCGGGCGGTTTCCCCCTGTCAACACCGCCACCAACCGGCCCTTCATCCCGGCCCCGGGCCAATGCGAACTGGTCTGCTTTCTTGATTTTGACGGGCAGTCCGGATTAATTCCTCAATCGGCCGACCTCTATGCCAACGGAAAGCTGCTAGGCACCAGTCGTTCGCTCACTACGACAGCCCAACTCCAATCGGCCAGTGCCACCCGGATGGCCACGCGACATGCCGCCAAAACCCTGTCCCGTCTGGCGTTGAAATGGACCTTGTTCATTGCGGCCTCTTCCCGCGATGAGAACCTCGGGCTCCTCACGGGCTTGTTATTGCTGGCCCTGGAAAGTGAAGATCTGCGTCGCTGGGAAACCCTCCCGGCCAAACTGGCCGTCGCCCGCGTGCCCTGCCCGCCGGATCTGAAAGAGTTCGAGGTGGTGTTCAGGGGATTTTCAGGGCAGACCATCAGTCGCATGACCGTGACCACCCCGCTGCACCAGAAGGATCGTATGTTCGTATCCCTCTGCCGCAATTATCCGTAAGCCATCAGAAGATCAGGTTGATGACCCCGTAGACCAGCATGGCGGCCAGAATCAGCATGATAATGGCCTTGTTGCGCTGGACTTGCCGCTCCTGCCGGAGTGGCCGCACGGAGTGGAGACTCCCCGTCCCGAAGTAGGTCTGAAAGCGCTGGTCCGGCACGGGTCTGGGGAGGGTTATCGGCTCATTCATCACGTGCACCGGGCCGGTGGGTTTCCCGCCAGTCCCCGCAGGCACCGGTTCCGGCAGACCAGGCCGGGGGTCGACGGCGACCGGTGGCAATTCGCCCACCACTTTTTGCAGGCGGCGAATCGCCCGGTCAGGGTCAGGGCTTTCGATGGCATGCGAAATCCCCTTGATGTCCCGCTCCACCCGGGCAATTTCCCGCTGGAGCGACTCAAGTTTCTCTTGTAACCGGGGATTTTTCCGCCTCACGCGTTGCATAACACTCTATCGTCCTTTGGTTATCAGGATCACTACCGCCACCACAAGGGTCAGGATCAGCGGCAAACTGACCGCGAGCCCGACTTTAAGCCAGTGCCCGAATCCCCGTGAGGCAGGTGCAAATTCATCGTCTTCCAGCGAATCGGCCTTGCGCGACGACTCATCAAACAGTTTCACCGGCCCCCCGACCGCTTCAATCGTCGCCTGCGCCTTTACGAAATCACTGCGGATGGCATCAATCTGAACAACGGCTTTATTGAGTTCGTCCCGGAACGAATCTTCCGCCCAGGCGGCGTCATTGATCTTCTGCAGCTCTTCCAGATCGGCCGCCAACCGGTCCCGGGTTGTGAAATAGACTTCGACCTGACGAGCGGCGTGATCACCCAGTTTCTGGAGCGACATCAGGCTCTCCGAAAGGCGGTTCTGCATTTCCTGCTTACCCCGCTCATACTGGTCCTGCTTCTCAAGCAAATCGGCCAACATCTGCTCTTCCCGCTCCATCTCGCTCTGCTTTTGTTTAAGCCGCTCAATATGAAGCTTGGCTGAGGCCTTCTGGGTGTTGAGCTCCTCCCGATGCCGGGCCATGCGTGTCAGGCTCAGATCTGAAAGCGGTCGGCCTGCCGGGTCATCGGACTTCACATTCATCATGCCATCAGGCCCTGAGCCCAATGAGGTGGATTTAACTGCCCCGCGACGTTGCGCCAGATCTTCATCAAAAAAGTCCGTTCCCATACGTTTCTCTCCTTAGTTATCTCCATACAACACGTAAAGTGAGCTTTCAATTCGGTATGTTAGCAATCACACCCACATGATTCAAGCGCATCTTCCACCTAGAGCGCTTCTGCGCTGTCCTTTTCAGGAATAAAAATCATCTGCCCGACTCGCAAATCGCCGGGGGATTTCATCTTGGTCTTAT
>JBIKMI010000156.1:0-6722 GCA_044359285.1 Kiritimatiellia bacterium | reverse complement strand
GGGAGTTCAGGAGGCTTACGCCCCAGACGCCCAGGATGGAGGCGCAGGTCATGGCGAGCGCACTTAACACGGCAATGATCGCCCAAGGCAACGGATTGAATAACACGCAGATCAATATGCCACAGGTGAGCGCAAAGTAGAGTGTGCCCAACACCATCTTTTTGACCAGCAGTGGCGTTTTGACTTTACGGAACCGGACTTTCCCATCGAACATCCCGGCCACAAAGGCGGCGATGACCGCAAACGGCAAGGCATACCCCAACACCATCACCACCGTCGAAATCCAGCCCAACCAGGCCGGCTTGACCACCAAGGCCAGCAGGGAAAGTCCCAGAATGGTGCCGGTATAGGCTTGGGTGAAATGAACCAGGATGGGGTGAATATCAAGCATCAGGAGGAATTTGCGTTTGTCGGAGATCCGCTCATCGTGCGGAACAAACATCTTGGCTTTCACCCCGCAGGCGGGACACTCGTCCTTCAGCTTGCTCTGGGGCATGATATACCCACATGATTTACAAATCACCATTTGCGGCATTGTTATTCTCCTGTTTACGGCGACTGAACGTCTTTAACTTTTTCCGCCGTCCTGAATACCCGATACATAAAATAACTGTAAAAAGCAATAATCGGCACCATGACCCCACCTGCAACGAAAAGGATTTTAAGCGACGACAGCGGAGCGGAGGCGGAGGCAAGGGTCAGATTCCATTCCGGATGATGGCGTGCCGGCAAGACGGCGGGATAGAGCGAGGCCAGGATCAGCAGCCACAACCCCGTGACCATGAGGCAGGAAAAGCGGAAGGCCCACCCCTTCCGCGTCAAGGTGAGTCGTCCGGCGATCACCCCCGCCCCATACAACCCGGCCCCGACCAGAGCCAGTGGCAACCGGGTCGCCTGCGGCAGGCAAACCGCCCAGGCCCCCATCAACACGATGCTGGCCACCGCCACCGCCCACCAGAGTTTTTTCGCCACGCGCTGCCGGGCCTCGCCGGGATCGCGACTCAGGGCATACGTGGCTCCATGCCACAGCACGACGACCAGACCGGACAGGCTGAAGAGCAACGGAAAGGCCACAATATAATCAGTCGCCCGGGTGCTCAATTTCCCCGCCGTTTCAAACGGCAGCCCCTGGAGGAGCGAGCCCAGGAAAAACAAGCCCAACAGGGTCACCAGAAAGCTACCCCCTGCGGCCACCAGATGCCACCGACGCTGCCGTTCCAGATCATGATACGAGTATTCCAAGGCGATAGCCCGCAGGATGAGCCCGGCCACGAACAACAAAAACGGCAGGTAAACCGTCCCCAGCAACAACCCCAGCACGGCAGGAAAGGCGCCAAACACAAAGCCCGCACCAATCACCAGCCACACCTCGTTGCCATCCCAGAAGGGGGCGATATGCGACACCAGGCGGGCCGCCCCCTCTTTGCCCTTTTCAAAGGGCAACCACATGCCGATGCCCAGGTCAAACCCATCCAGCACCGAGTAGAGATAGAAGAAGAGCCCGATCAGCAGAAATACGCCGTTCTGATAAAATGGCAGATCCATATTTTTATTTCTCCAGAGGCCGGGGGTTCGGCGGGCCTTTTTGAATCACCTTTTTCACCGCCATCAACGTCAGAACCGTAATGGCGAGATACACCAGCAGAATCCCGACAAAAGACACGACCAGCTGCCATAGGGGCAGGGTAATGGTCGAGGCGTCGGCCGTTCGCATTACCCCGTAGATCATCCACGGTTGGCGCCCGATTTCCGTCCCGATCCAGCCCACTTCATTGGCGAAAAAGGGAAGAGGAATCAACCAGGGGAGCAACCGCAAATACCAGCGCGTCTGATACAGTTTCCTGCGCCACATCAGGAACACCCCAAAAGCGGCCACCGCTATCATCACGACCCCCGACATGATCATCAGGTGGAAGGTGGTGAAAATCACATTCACCGGCGGCCAGTTCTCGCGGGGGAACTCCTCGAGGCCTTTCACGTGCCCCATGGGATCACCGGACTCCAGTAGACTCAACACATAAGGAGCGCCCAGGGCAAGGTGAATAGTCTGGTTTTTCTCGTCGGGAATCCCGAAGGCCAGTAAGGGGGCCCCATTTACCGACTTGAAAACCCCTTCATAAGCGGCATCTTTCTCGGGATTATGTTCCAGCACCTGCATGATGTGGAAATGCCCGATCACGGGTTGGGCGACGGCCGTCGCCAAGGCAATCGGCAGGGCGATCGTCATCAGTTTCCTCGCAAAGGCCTCATGCCGCGCCCGGGCAAGATAGTAGCCGGCCACCCCGACCACAATAAACGCCCCGGTCACCCAGGCTGCCGTCACCACATGGATAAACCGGACCAGCGTGGAATGGTTCCACAGGGCCTGACTCAGGCTCGTCAAAACCACCTTACCCTCTTCAATCACAAATCCCGCCGGGGTCTGAAGCCAGGAATTGGCCGCCACGATCCAGAAGCCGGACAGATGGGCGCCAAAGAAAACGAGCACCGCGGAGAGCCAGTAGACGAAAGGGGAAACCCGGTTGCGCCCAAACAGGAGAATGGCGATAAACGCCGACTCCAGCGCAAAGGCCGTGATGGCCTCCACCGCTATAATGGGTCCAAAAACCGCTCCCGCATAACTGGAAAAGCGTGCCCAGTTCGCCCCGATGGAAAACGGCATCAACAGCCCGGTCGCCACGCCCGCCACGAAAATCAAACTCAGCATCTTGACCAGAAAGGAGGAAATCGTGCGGTATAGCTCCTCGCGTTTCGTGATGTAAAGCGTCTCGAAAATGACGATTAAAAGCGTCAGCCCCAGCGTGGCGATAGGAAACAGGTAATGAATCCCGATCGACATCCCAAACTGCATTCGCGCAATCATTAATTCTGTCATAACCTACATCCTCTAAAAAGAGCTTACCCGAAATGGATTTTTGATTTTCGCGTTTCTCCCTGAAGGGGAGCAACTCCACACCCAAGGGTGAAACCCTTGGGATTTCCCCAAAGAAGAAAACAACCGTTGCGAACTATTAAGTGGACTAATTTACACCGCAATTATCTCGGTTGCCAGAACGAAATTTAATGTATCCCGGGGCCGGGGCGCATGTCAAAAAGCCCCCCCGGGGGAAATCAGGGGCGCAGACGGTGCCGTGTTCTTCTTGAATCTCCCGGGAATTGGCGTATATTCTGCCGTCTTTAGCGCGGGAGCCTCACCATCATGAATGAACAATATCCGTTTAGCGAAATCGAGCCCAAGTGGCAGAAGTATTGGCATGACCAGCAGGTGTTCAAGGTGGATACCTCGATCCATCAGAAGAAATACTACTGCCTGACCATGTTCCCCTACCCGTCGGGCACCATGCATGTCGGGCATGGCCGCAATTACATCATTGGCGATGCCGTGACCCGCTACAAAATGGTGCGTGGCTTCCGCGTCCTCTCCCCCATGGGCTGGGATGCCTTCGGTCTGCCGGCCGAAAATGCCGCCAAGCAACGGGGCGTTCACCCCAAGGAATGGACCTACAGCAACATTCAGCAGATGAAGCGTCAGTTGCAATCCTGGGGCATCGGCTATGACTGGGATCGCGAAATCGCCACCTGTCACCCGGATTACTACAAGTGGACCCAATGGGTTTTTCTCAAGTTGCACGAACGCGGACTGGCCTTCCAGAAAAACGCCCCCGTCAACTGGTGCGATTATTGCACCACCCTGGCCAATGAGGAGGTCCTCTCCGACGGCACCTGCGAACGCTGCGGACGGAAAGTGGTCAAAAAGGACCTGACCCAGTGGTTCTTCAAAATCACCGAATATGCCGGGAAGCTCCTCGACGATCTCTCCCTGCTTGACCAATGGCCGGAAAAGGTGCGCACCATGCAGGGCAACTGGATTGGCCGTTCCACCGGTGCCCGGGTCGAGTTTACCGTTGCTGAAACGGGTGATCCCTGCCCGGTCTTCACCACCCGGCCCGACACCATTTACGGGGTCACCTTCATGGCGCTGGCCCCGGAACATCCCCTGGTTGAAAAATTGCTTCGCAACAATCCGCGTGCCGCCGAGATCAAGGCCTTCGTCGAAAAGGAGAAAATGGTCTCCGCCGCCGAACGCACGGATGACTCCACCAAGAAGGAAGGGGTATTCACCGGCTTTCACGTCCGCAATCCCTATAACGGCGAACTGGCTCCACTCTGGATTACCAATTACGTGCTGATGGAATACGGCACTGGCGCCGTTATGGCCGTGCCCGCGCACGACCAGCGTGATTTCGAATTCGCCAAAGCGTATAACCTGCCCGTCAAGGTCGTCATCCAGAATCCGGACGGAACACTCGATGCCGCCGCCATGCAGGAGGCCTATGTCGAAGACGGGACCATGGCCAGCTCCGCCCCTTTCAATGGGCGCACTAACCGAGAGGCCATGACGGATATCATCCAGCTGGCCAAGGACAAGAACTTCGGGGACTTCACCACTCACTTCCGGATCCGCGACTGGCTGATCAGCCGGCAGCGCTACTGGGGCTCACCCATCCCGATCATCCACTGTCCGGACTGCGGCGCGGTCCCCGTCCCCGAGAAAGACCTCCCCGTCCTGCTGCCGGATGATGTCGACTTCAAGACCGAGCGCGGGAATCCGCTCTCCTTCCATGAGGGCTTCATCAACACGACGTGTCCGACCTGCGGGAAGCCGGCCCGGCGTGAGACCGACACGCTGGCGCAGTGGATCTGCTCCTGCTGGTATTATCTACGCTACGTGAACCCGCGCGACACCGCGGTGGCCTACAACAAGAAGGACGTGGATTACTGGTTGCCGGTTGACCAGTATATCGGCGGCATCGAGCACGCCGTCCTGCACCTGCTGTATTCGCGGTTCATCCTGAAAGTGCTGCATGATGCCGACACCTGTTCCTTCCGCGAGCCCTTCAAGGCCTTGTTTACCCAGGGCATGATCTGCAAACGCAGCGAAAAGGACGGCCAGTTGTACAAGATGTCCAAATCCAAGGGCAACGTGGTTTCGCCCGACGAACTGATTCGCGAGTACGGGGCTGATACCGTGCGGCTCTACACGTTGTTCATCGGACCGCCGGAGAAGGATGCCGAATGGAGCGATACCGCCGTGGAGGGCTCATTCCGGTTCCTGCGCCGGATCTGGCGCCGGGTTTATGAAACCCACGCACTCCTGCAAGCCTCTGCCTCGCTGAAAACCGATCTTGCCAAAATGGAGACGCCGGAGCGGGATCTTTACCGGAAACTGCACGAGAGCATTGCCAAGATCACCCACGACCTGGAAGGCGCGTTTCAATTCAATACCGCGATCGCCCAGATTATGGAATTAATGAATGCGGTGGACGCCATGAAGGTGGATGCCGGCAGCAGCGAGTCATGCCGGGCCGTTTACCGGGAAACGATTGAAACCCTGGTGGTCTTGATCTCCCCGTTCGCGCCCCATGTCGCCGAAGAACTGTGGGTCGAACTGGGGCATCAGCCCAGCGTCCTCTCCGCACCCTGGCCGCAGGTCAATGAAAAGGCCCTGGCGCGGGACACCATTGAGATCGTCATCCAGCTCAACGGGAAGATCAAGAACCGCGAAGTCATCCCTACGCGTCTGACGCCCAGGGAAATTGAAGCGCACGTCCTGACGCTGGAGCCGGTGAAGCAGATGTTGGCCGGGCTCACGATCCGCAAAGTGGTCGTCATCCCGGGCAAGCTGATCAACATTGTGGCAACGCCATGAGCCGCTGGCTGACCAAGCTGCAGGAATTGACGCGATCGACGTTTGTCCTGACCGTCGGTGAGCGCAAGGCGCTCTGCCTGGTGCTGGCGCTGGCGCTACTGGGACTCGGCGTCAAAGGCTGGCATGCGCATCAGGAGCGGTCGCCCGCCAGAGTCACTAAGGCGCCGCCGGAAAACAACCGGACCAAGTGAGTAAAAGACCTCACCACTAATTGGGAAATGAAAGAAATCCAGTCCAAGAAAAGAGTTTGAACAGAAGCACGCGAAGACCGCGAAGAAGAAATGTTGCGGGATTTGTATGCGGCGGGTACTCCGCATAAAAATCCCGCAACGGGTTCTTAAGGAGCCATACAAAACATTCCCCGCGCAAGTCTCTCTATCCCGTTCTGTTCTTCAATTCACGAAAAACCGTTTTGCGATTTTTGATGGATGGCGTAATCGCCAGACACAAAAATCGCAAAACATTTATTTCTTCTTCGCGTTCTTCGCGAGCTTCTGTTCAAAATTCTTATCTGGATTTCTTCATTTCCCAATTAGTGGTGAAGCATTTCTCTTTACTGGAATTCATTCCGGGGTCGCTTCCGGATGAAGAAGCTACCGATGGCGACCGCCACCAGACTGACGGCCAACCCGATCCCGGCAATCTTCAGCCAGCCCTGATGCGCCGGCTCGGCAGCGGGAAGCGCTTCATCGGTCACCAGTTGCGCCACCGGCAGATTGGTGACCACCGGATTGATGACAGGGGGCGGCGGAGGCGGGAGCGGAGGCAAGGCGGCAAACCCCTTGGACAGCCACTCTATGGCCTTGGCATCACGCACTTTCCGGTCTTTGCTTCCCAATATGACCGCAATCACCCGGCGTCCGTTTTTCTGGGCGGTCGCCACAATGGAAAACCCCCCGGCCGTTATATAACCGGTCTTCAAGCCATCGCACCCCGGGAAATCACGCAATAGGTGATTATGACTGCGCATTTCGAAGGGCTTGGTATCAGGACGGAAGTTCCGAACCTGGGT
>JBIKMI010000009.1:0-23166 GCA_044359285.1 Kiritimatiellia bacterium | reverse complement strand
GAAGTCCTGCTGCATCACATCCCCGGCGGAATGATCTCCAACCTGCGCGGCCAATTGGCGCAACAGGGAGCTCTGGATAAACTGGACCAGGTGTTCGAGGAGCTGCCGCGGGTCCGGGCCGATCTCGGGTATCCGCCCCTTGTCACCCCGACCAGCCAGATTATCGGCATTCAGGCCGTGATGAACATCCTCTCCGGCGAGCGTTATTCTCTCGTTGCACAGGAGGTCAAGGATTACGCGCTCGGGCTCTATGGCCGGTCACCCGCCCCCATGGATAAGGCGATCATGAAGAAAATCCTGGGGAATGCGAAGCCCATTACCGGTCGTCCGGCTGACCTGCTCAAGCCCATGCTCCCGGATGCCACAGAAGGGGTGGACCCCAAGATGATCAAGAAGGAGGAGGACATTATTTCATATTGCCTCTTCCCGGAAGTGGCCCTTGATTACTTCAAGTGGCGCGCCCTCCCGCCGGAACAGCGTCCGCCCATTCCGGCTGATGTTGAACTAGCCAAACAGCAGGCCGCTGAGAAGCCGGCGCCTGCCGTGGCGGCCACCGCGGCGATCCCGTTCCTGGCCACTTCTGATTACGAGCAAATCGGGCATCTGGTCGACAAGATCAGTACGCTCCATTTCTCGCAGATCACGATTCAGCACGGCGGTAGCGCCATCAGCATCAATGCCTCTGGCGTGACGTCCGGCCCCCTGGCGCCCCCGCCTGCGGTCGCACCGGCTCCGGCGGCAGGCGGGGCAGCCCCCGCACCCGCGGCACCGGCCACCCCTGTGGCGGCCAAACCCGCGCCGGTGGCAACCCCAGTCGCGCCTGCGGCCGGTCCGAGCATCAGTGCCCCGCTCAATGGCACATTCTACCGGTCGCCGGGGCCCGGCAAACCTGAATTCGTCCAGCAAGGCGATGTGGTGGAAGAAGGCGCCACCGTGTGTATCGTGGAGGCCATGAAACTCTTCAACCCGATCAAGGCCCCTTATAAGTGCAAAATCGTGGCATTGCCGATCGCGCATGGGACACCGGTGAAAAAAGGTGACCCCATGATCAGCATCCAGAAGATGTAGGCGACGGAGTTCTCATGAGCACCAGACTGTTTGAAATTGGCACCGATGGAGTGGATGCCCAGCGAATCATGGCTGAGATCCAGGAAACGGTGGTTGCCAAAATGCAGTCTGGCGCTTATGCGGGCGCCCAACTGGCCCGGGCCGAACGCTTTAACCTGATGAATATGAAGAAAGATGAGAATTTCTTCGACTTCTACATGGAAAGCCTGCGGGAAGCCGTTTTCATCGACATTAATGACTTTGAAATCCGCGAACGCCGCGCGGTACTGGCGCCACTTCTGGTCAAAGTGAAGAAGACGATCTGGAGCCTGTTGAAGTTTTACACCTATCGGCTCTGGTCTCAGCAAAATCAGGTCAACGGCCTCTTGTTATCCGCGACGGAGGAAGTCGACCGGAAATACCGTGACAAGATCAAGGGTCTCGAGGCACGGATCGTCAAATTGGAATCCCAACTCCCACCCGGTTGATGTCCACCCCACCCCGCATAGCCTTTGTATCACCCCGTTTCTCCGAGGGGCCGACGGTCGGCGGTGCGGAAACCCTTCTCCGTCAGCTTGCCCAGCGGCTGGTGGCCAAAGGCTGGGAGGTCGATTACCTGACCACCTGTGCCCGCAATCATTTTACATGGGAAAATGAAATCCCACCCGGCCGCATCTCGATTGCCGGCATTACGGTGCACTATTTCCCCGTCGACTCCGGCCGTGACCTGGAGACCTTTATCACCTTGCAGAACCGCATCAGCCGAAATGGGGAACTGACACGGGATGAGGAATTGAACTGGCAACGGAACAATGTCAACAGTCAGGCCCTTTACGACTACCTGCAGCAGGAAGGGCACCGGTACGACCGGATCATTATGGGCCCTTATCTCTTCGCCCTGGTCTATTTCGCCAGTCAGATCCATCCGGACAAAACGCTGTTGCTTCCCTGCCTGCACGATGAATCTTTTGCCTACTTGAAAATCATCCGCGAGATGTTCCTGAATGTCAAAGGCTGGATATTCAACGCGGATCCGGAACGGGACCTGGCACAACGCCTGTACGATCTCGACCTTTCCAAGGCGCATGTCGTCGGCATGGGCATCGAGGGCTTTACCGCCGACCCGGCCGCCTTCCGGCAGCGTCATCAAATAAACCGCCCCTACATTATCTATAGCGGTCGCCGGGAGCCCTTAAAAGGGACCCCGATCCTGCTGGACTATCTGGACCTCTTCCGGGAGCGAACCGGAGTGGATATGAAGCTGGTCCTGACAGGAAGCGGCCCCTACGATCCACCTGCGCGGCTGGTACCGCATATTCTGGATCTGGGATTCGTTACCGAGCAGGAGAAGCATGACGCCATGGCGGGCGCGATCGCCTTTTGTCACGCCTCGATTAACGAAAGTTTCAGTATTGTGATACTGGAGTCCTGGCTGGCGGGCACGCCCGTTCTGGTGCACGGGGGTGGCGCGGTCATGCCGGAACATTGCCGGAAATCCAATGGGGGGCTGTGGTTCAAAAACTATCCCGAATTTGAAGAAGCACTCTCGCTGCTATTGACCCGGCCCGCCTTGCGGACGGCCATGGGGAAAGCGGGAGAGCGTTATGTCCGCGAAACCTATTCCTGGCCGGCAGTGGAAACCAGACTGATGGCCGCCCTGAGCTGATCCGGTGGGCGTGATCAGGCGCCGGTGGTGCTGCCCAGCACTTCACTGATACGCAGTAGCGAACGTTGGATCGAGGCCACTTCGCGCTCAATCACCTCAAAACGCAAGGCGTTTTCCGTACGGCCGGCCTCGAGGGTATCCCGGCGCATGGTAACGGCCTTGACTTCCTCCTCCAACTCCATGATCCGCTGCTGTGAGCCGGAGATCACTTCGCGCATATGAATCAGGCGAACCGCCTTATCCGCATCAGAACTGTCTATATCTGACACATCCATCCCGTCCGGAATGGGAATCTCAATCTTATTGCTGCAGTCAGGGCACGCAATCGTCAAACCAGCCCCCCGACAGTCAATGGCGAGGCTTTTGTTGCAAAACGGACAATCGAAAACAATATCGGAGTCACGGATATCGTTCGGGTCGCTGGCGTCCTTACCGGTTATCATAATTACATCCTCCTGGTTGGCCGAATTCGTACCACTTTCACCGCCCTTAATCCATACAAATCAATGCGTCATGATACGGCGCAGCAGGCTGATCAACGCTTCATATTTATACGGCTTTTGAAGGAACCCCGCCGCATGCCAATCTGGAAACTTCGCTGCCATGTCCTCCTCCATATAACCACTGCACAACACTATTTTCGCTGAAGGGTCGATCTTCTCTATGGCCTCGAACGCCTCTTTTCCATTCACATCCGGCATGGTCATATCCAACATGACGCAAGAGATCCGGTGAGACTGAGCCTTGAAGATCTCAATGGCCTCATTGCCATCGCAGGCTTCCAGGACAGAGAACCCGCTCCGCATCAGCATGCGGCGCGCCAGCGAACGGACGGGGGCCTCATCGTCAGCCAGCAAAATCGTCCCCTCGCCGCGCCAGTCAGACGGCTCCTCGGTTGGCTTGGGACATTCCTTCCGGACGCCCCGCTGGCCGACAGGCAGCAAAACACGGAACTGCGACCCCTTCCCCTTCTCGCTGGTCACATTGATAGCGCCATGGTGGCCTTTAATGATCCCCAATACGGCCGCTAATCCCAGGCCACGCCCGGTAAATTTGGTTGTAAAAAACGGATCAAAAATCCGTTTAACGGTGGCGGCATCCATGCCGCAACCGGTGTCAAGGACATCCATAAAGACATATTTACCCTCTGGCAGGTTCTCCTCCTTGAGCCATAGGGAGGCACACATCGCCTGGTCGCACTGAATCTCACCGGTGCGGACGGTGATCTGCCCGCTATTCTCGCCAATGGCGTCAGAGGCATTGATAATGAAATTCATCAATACCTGTCGCATTTGAGTCAGATCTCCGTCAATCGAAGGGATTCCCGGCTCAAGCTCAAAGACCATTTGGACCCGTTTCCCGAGTGACACCTTTAAGATACCGGCCATATCTCTCACCATGTCATTCAATTCAATCCCCTCGATGGTGGCATGGCCGCGCCCGGAATAGAGTAGCATCTGCCGGGCCAGCTCGGCGGCACGACAGGAGGCCTTATCAATGTCCTTCAAATACTCATGCAGTGGAGACCCCGCCGGCGTCTCCAGTCGCGCTAACTCCACATTCCCGAGGACCGTCATTAAAATGTTATTGAAATCATGGGCGATCCCGCCGGCCATAAGGCCGAGACTTTCGAGTTTTTGCGCCTGCTGCATCCTATCCTGCATGCGGAGTTGAGCCTGCTCCATGCTGTGCCGTTCGGCCATTTCCTTTGAGAGCTCCTTATTTTTTATGAATAACGCCTCCGTCCGCTCACGCACCCTCAACTCCAATTCGTCATGCGCCTTTTGCAAAGACGCCGCGGCGAGCTGCCGGTCATTATTGTTAAGCGTATGAATCACCTGGTCGGCTAATTCCGAGATCACGCGCATCTCATCGGTCAGCCAGTGGCGGCAGCGGCTTGTCTGGATGGCCACCAACCAGCCTGTCAACCGGCCGGATACCCGCACAGGGGCCACCAGTGCCGCCCGCCCCCACTCGTCTTTCATCGAAGCGAACCGTTCGTCCGTCTGACAATCTGAAATGATCGCGACGCGCCCACTTTCCAGAAAAGTGAAGAACGGATCCCCCTCCCTGACGTTTGAAACCTGACCTGAACTGTGGGTGCCCTTATCGGCCTGATAGCTATTCTCAGACCTGAATGCCTGATCCCCCTTGCTCCTCAACCAGAGCTCTGCCCGCTCAACCCCCATCACCTCCGCCGTCACCTGCGTCACCGTCCGGGCCATCATGTAAATATTGCCATCTGCGACAAAGGGGGAATTCGTAACCCCCAGCAGGGCTGATTGCTGCAGTTGCAGCCGCTGCCCGTTCTCTTGCTGGAGTTGCGTTTCCTCGATCTCCCTCTGCCATAATACCGCAAATATTAAGATCAGCAGAATGGCCCCACCCGTCAACAACAGCCTCAATAAGCGTGCGTACGCGACATCAGACAGCAACTGGCCCCCCAGTGTATCCACGCCTAGAACGGCAATAATATCGCCCGTATCTGAATCCAGGACCGGGGAGTAGCATGATATAAATGTGCCCCAGCTATCCCGGTAGGGCTTAGACACCAGCACCTTTCCCGTATTGAAAACCTGCTGGATTTCCGGCGGCGCATCGCTATACACCTCGCCGGGAACGGCAGTGGGCCTTTCCCCCTGCGCGGCATTTCGCGACGGCTCAACATCCATGAGGAATCGAAGGACCCGCTCACGCAATTCAACCAGGTAGACATAGCGGATGGCGGGATCGAATTCACAAATATTGCGGCACTGGCTTTGCACGTGGAGATAGGCCGGAGAGAGCAGATCGGCCGGGTGAGCTTTCAATTCCCGCACCTTGCCGGCCTGAATCGCTGTATTCATGCTGCGGCTCAACGTCTGCAGGCGACGCTGATGCTCCTCGCGACATTGGCGGTCCGCGCGGTCAACTAAAATCCAGCCGCAGACCATCACCAGGCTGAAAGCCATCAGGGTTACCCACCGGACAAACCGGATCCGCTGGGTGAAATCCCCCCGGAAAGCCCGGAATCGCCACTGGTTATAATCATACCAGATGGCCACCACCAAAAGGGACGCCAGTATAAATCTTATGAACTGGACAGGAATCCCGGTGCACGCCATGAACCATTCCTGATTGAACTGACTGGCCGGCCAGAAATGAGCGGCAGGCACAATCAGGCCGGTGCTAATGGCATAGAGCGCCATCACCAGCGGTGCCATGACCTTTCGATACGCCGTCATCGATGCGTCCTGCCGCCTGATTCCGCACTGCCATAAAGCCAAGGCCGCCAATAAGCCGGCCGGTGCAGCCAAAAGAAAGCGGATCAAGGAAAGGAAATCATCTGGCACACACTTCACCCCGTACAAAACCACAAAAAGAACGGGAGTATAAATCCAGAATCCGGCCTTCCATTTCCAGTGCCACATGACACCCCTTCGCCCGAATTCAAAGAGGCAGAGGAAGGATACGGTAAGGACGGTCCCCCGGAGAATCGAAAGCCAGACCGGGCTCCCTACGGACAGGGAGAGCATATCCAGCCATTCGTTGACCCCGTGGATCATTCCGAAGGCGCATAGATACCGCCACTCCGGTCCGGCACTGCGCCTTCGCGCCATAGACCCCGCCATCATGGCAAGGAAAATGAAGGTCATCCCGTAGAGCAGGAAGACAAAATCGAGTTGTTCTATCAGAAAACCACTCACGCTGGACACGCCCTTTCTTGAAAGAAAGCATGGTCGAGCTACATAAACGCCTTACAAAGCACGCCTAGCGTACCCTTTCCCCCGGAATATTAAAGCAAAAATCTGACAAACCTCAGTTGAGAGCGCGTTTAAGTTCCGCCAGATTCCCCTCCATGATCATCAGGTAGGCATTGGTGGAGGCCGGACCGGAGACAACAGGATCCAGCGTGTAAAGGGTGGCGCCGGTCTCTCTCGCAATCGAGCTGGCCACCTTCGCCGGATACTGGGGCTCCACAAAGAGGGTTTTAACTCCGCTCGTCCGGATCAACTGGATGAGGGTGGCCATTTCTGCCGCAGAGGGCGAGGAGCCCGGTTCCCGTTCAATGATCCCTGCGATCACAAGATTGAACTCATGGGCGAAATAGGGAAAGGCTTCGTGAAACGTAATGACGTCGCGACGCCGGACGGAGCGGAGGGTCGCATCCATCACCCCTTTCAGCTGTTCCAGCCTCAGGATATACGCCTCCGCATTTCGCGTGTATTCAGCCGCATGAACGGGATCCCATTTAGCCAGCTCCCCGGCCATGGTGCGAACCTGCCTGATATGCAGGCTCGGGCTGACCCAGACATGGGCATTGGTGGCCCCTTCTGACACAAGCATCTCCAGCCCGGCACTGGCATCGATCACCTTCAGGCCGGGGCGGCAGAGCGTTCGGCTATCCAGAAAGGACTCCAGACCGGCCCCATTGACAACCAGCACCTCCGCTTTGGACAACACAGCCCTATCCCGGGTGGTCAGCTGGTAATGATGCAGACACCCGGTCTGCGACTCCGCCAGGGAACTCACCCGTACTCCCTCCACCCCGCCTGCAATATTCAACAGGGCAATGTGGATGGGGTAGAAGGTCGCCACGATGGCGCGGGGCGTCCGGTCCGCCTCTGCCCCGTGCGCCACCACCGGCCCCAGGAAGGCCAACCCTACGACAATCAAAATATATTTCATGCCTCAGACTTTACCCTGAATAGGAATTACTTGCCAAGTCATACCTTCATCACGACAATGCCTGCCGAAGAGTTCATCATTCACAAAAAAGATAGGCTTCCATTATGAGTGACAAAACATTTGTTCTTGATACCAACGTATTGCTGCATAACCACACCTGCATTGAATCCTTCGCCGACAACACGGTCATCCTGCCCATGCCTGTGATCGAGGAGCTGGATAAATTCAAGAAGGAAACCAATGAGCTTGGCCGTAATGCCCGTGGCGTCATCCGGCGTCTGGACGCCCTGCGCGAACGGGGCCGGCTGGGCGAGGGCGTCAAAATGGAAAACGGGGGAATCCTTAAAATCATGGTTTCCCCCAGCCCCGCCAGGGATTCGGGACTGGAGGATGAAGTCCCCGACAACAAGATTATCAGGGTCGCCTACTGGCTGCATAAGCAGGGAGAGCGTGTATACTTTGTTTCCAAGGATATTAACGCCCGTATCAAGGCGGATGCCCTCGGCATTGAGGTCATGGATTTTGAAAAGGAGAAAATCAATTTCGAAGAGCTCTTTTCCGGCTACCGGGAAGTGGTCGTTGACCCAAAGGTCATTGACGAATTTTACGCCAACCACAGCGTGGAAATCCCTGATCTCAACCTGCTCCCCAACGAATTCGTGAATCTCATCTCCGACGGCTCGGAACATGTCACCGCCCTGGGCCGGGCCGGCGGAAACGGCTCCATTATTCCCATGAACAGCAAAATCGACAGCGTCTTCCACATCAAGCCCCGCAGCCGTGAACAGCGCATGGCCCTGGAGCTGCTGATGGATGACTCCGTACATCTGGTCACGCTGGTCGGCAAGGCCGGCACCGGGAAAACCCTGCTCGCCCTCGCGGCCGGTTTGGAAAAAACCTTAACCCATAAGCGCTATGACCGGATCCTGGTCACGCGTCCCATCATGCCGTTCGGCAAGGATATCGGATACCTGCCGGGGCACAAGGAGGAGAAGCTCGCCAACTGGATGATGCCGATTTTCGACAATCTCACCTACCTGATGCTCAAAACAGGGGCTAACGATCAACACAAAAACACCGTGCGTGACCGGATTGACCGGCTGATGCGGGATGAAATCATTGAATTGGAAGCCCTCACCTACATCCGTGGCCGCTCCATTCCCCGCCAGTTTGTGATTGTCGATGAGGCTCAGAACCTGACGCCTCATGAAATCAAAACCATTATCAGCCGGGCAGGTGAAGGCACGAAAATGATCCTGACGGGTGACCCCTACCAGATTGATAATCCCTATCTGGATGCCAGCAGTAACGGACTGGCGTATGCGGTCGAACGGATGAAGACCCAGGCCATTCATGGCCATGTGACCCTGACCAAAAGCGAACGCAGCACACTGGCCGCCATTGCGGCGAACCTGTTATAACCAAGAACGGAATTTCATGAAGAAATCAGCCTTAGAAGCCCTGTTTGCCGCCCATTCGGATCGCTTTGTCCAGGAGTGGATGGAATTTCTCCGATTCCCCAGCGTCAGCATCAGCCAGGCTCACCAGCAGGACTGCGCCCAGTGTGCCGACTGGTTGGTGGCGCATCTGACTGGAATGGGCTTCAGTGCCCGGCTCATCCCCACGTCCTCGCATCCGCTGGTATTCGCAGAACGGGCCGGTGCGCCCGAGGCACCTACCGTCCTGTTTTATGGACATTACGACGTACAGCCGGAAGACCCGGTAGCGCTCTGGAAAACGCCCCCCTTTGAACCCACCCTCAGCAAGGGACGCGTCTACGCGCGCGGGGCCCAGGACAATAAGGGCCAGCTTTTCGCCGCCCTCAAGGCCATGGAAATGCTGATCAAGAATGACACCCGGCAGGTGACCCTCAAGGTGTTGATTGAGGGTGACGAGGAGACCGGGGCCATGCAGGCGCTCAAGGTTCTGAATCAGGAAAAGGCCTTGTTAAAAGCGGATCTGGTCATGGCGGCCGACACCAGTGCGGTCAGTTCCGGAGCCCCGACCCTCACCATGGGCTTGCGTGGCATCGCTCATATGACGCTCGTCGTCTCGGGGCCGCACCACGACCTGCATTCCGGCGTGCACGGCGGGCGTGTCCCCAACCCGGCCATCGGCCTTTGCAAATTAATCGCTTCGCTCCATGCGCCCGATGGACGTGTGGCCGTCGAGGGATTCTATGACGGAGTTGAGCCCCCATCGGATGAAGAGGGACGATTGGCCAATGCCAACCCGCTCGATCCAGCCTGGTATCAATCGATGACCGGAATGCCCCCTGTGGCCGGCGAGCTGAATTTCACCCCGGTTGAACGTACCGGCTTTCGCCCCGCGATTGATATCAATGGCCTCCTCTCCGGCTATGGGGGAGTGGGCAGTAAAACCATTATTCCGGCCTGCGCCATGGCAAAACTCTCTGCACGGCTGGTACCCGGCCAGGATTCAGGACGCATTCTGGAGCTGATTACAGCTCATCTCCGAAGACAACTTCCTGCCGGCCTGACCTTGGAGATCACGGAACAGGGAATCGGCGGGCCGGCCTTCCGGGCCAATCTGTCGTCGCCCCCTGTCCAACTGGCACGTGACGTCCTCGGCGAGCTATCCCCTTTACCCACCGCCTTTCTCTGGGAGGGAGCCTCTGTGCCGATCTTATCCTATCTCCCCAAAATCGCCGGTGGCGAGGCGATTCTCGTGGGATTCGGCAGTGAAGCGGACAACATTCATGCCCCGAATGAGTCCTACTCCCTCGAACAATTCCGGCAGGGATTTCTTTATACCGGGCTCTTCCTCTCCCGGCTGGGAGAGACTCGCCAGGCGCGCTGAACTCCGCATGAATCCACTACGCTCCGAACGGATCTATGAACGGCAGGCCGAGGTGGTCCTGGCCCTGCTGGCACAGGCCCGGACTACCGTGCAGTCAGGGCAACCCCTTGACGCCCTGTTGTCGCGTTTTTACCGGGAGCACACCGAGTTCGGCTCACGGGATCGACGGCTCTTTTCCGGAACGGTCTTCTCCTATTTCCGCTGGAAGGGCTGGCTGGATCTGATTGCGCCCGACATCAAAGTGGCTGCGATTTTCGCCCATCTGCTTGACGCGACCGAGCTCCATCCTGCCATGGCGAAACTGGCCGCCACGTGCGCCCTCACGGAGCGCGTCATGAGCCCGATGGGCACCATGACACTGGAGGCTAAAGCCCACTCCCTGCACGAAAAGACGGGGCATTCACTGGCGATCAACCAAGTGATTCCCGCGTGGGCCATTCCCCTGCTCAATCGTCCGGATCCGCGCCTCCTTGACGCCTTCCAGCACTCCCCGCCCACCTGGCTACGGGTGAAACCGGACGCACGTAACGTCATTCTCACCGCGCTGGAGGAGCTCAAGGCCGAACCGTTACCCCATCCGGTCATCCGCTCGGCCATTGCCGTTCCCCGTGGCATCAATCTGCGCTCGCTCCCCCGCGCCCTGCGGGATCAAGTGACGATTCAGGATCTGGCCTCGCAGGTGGCCACCCTGATTTGTCAGCCCCAACCCGGCCAACGCTGGTGGGACGCCTGTGCCGGATCGGGTGGCAAAACCCTGCATCTGGCCGAACTCGCCGGGGGCTCCGTCCCGATCCTGGCCACCGACATCCGCCCCACCATTCTGGAAGGCCTGGAGCGGAGACTTGAGGAGACAGGTACCCGGACGATCACGGTGGCACAGTGGGATGGAATGAAGGAGGCGCCTCCGCAGGAGCCTTTTGATGGCATTCTGCTGGATGCGCCCTGTTCGGGAATCGGGACGTGGCACCGTAATCCGGACGCGCGATGGCGACTCACGGCGGCACGGGTGGCTGAACTGGCGGAGATTCAGGCCCGCTTGCTCCGCGTGTGCGCCTCGCATGTGAAACAGGGGGGCGTGCTCGTCTATGCCACCTGCACCCTGACCCCGCTCGAAAACGACGCCGTCGTCACAGGGTTCCTTGCGGGTGCACCTGAATTTAAAATCACGCCCTTCACCCATCCGCTGGATGGCACGCCCTGCCCGGGTACCCTTCAAATCATGCCATGGGAGGGCCCGTGTAACGGCATGTATATCGCACGCTTGAAAAAAGAGCGGCCTTAAATGGGGCTATGATTTCACCACGATTTTCATATCCGAGCGCCAGCCCCCGGGATCCGCCATAACACCCCGGTGATCGGCCTGGAATTCAAACGTGAAAAGGATGCGCCCCTTCCATTTGCCTTCTGCCTGAACCCGGTAGTTCAAAATAATCCCCCCGAAAAAGGAAAGGGACTTGGGCTTTTCGTGTAACAGCAGGGAGCCTTCCAGAAGCTTTTTGGCCATGGATTCCGGCATGTCCCAATACCCGGTCTCCCACAACTTATCCTCAGCCAGTTTCGTCAGCCGGTTCTTGTGGTCCCGTTCGATCAGATGAATTCGCTTACTCTTAACGCTCATAGTTTTTGGATTATTGCGCCGAATGCGACTCATGTCGAGGCTTGAGTTGAGGGCGGGCGATCAGGAAGGGAGAACCGGAAGGTCGCCCCCGACTTTTCCACCCCTTCAGCCCACACCCGGCCCCCATGCCGGTGAATGATACGCTGGACAATCGCAAGCCCCATCCCGGTCCCTTCAAATTCATCCGGCGTGTGAAGCCGCTGAAAGGCGCCGAACAGCTTACCCGCATAGTCCGGGTTGAATCCGGCTCCAGAGTCCTTGATAGAATACACCCGATCCGTATTTTCAATCCTCCCGCCTATTTCAATCTGCCTGACCGGCGATTTGGACGTGAACTTAACGGCATTGGAGATCAAGTTCCCCCAGACCTGCCGCAACAGTAACGGATCCCCCCAGGCCTCAGGCATCGGCCCCACGGTCATCATGAAGGTCGCGCGGACTTCCTCGGGAATCATCTCCTTATAGACGGCACCCGCCATTGCATGCATGTCAATCCAAACTGGCTTCATTTCGCTCTGCGTCGCACGGGAAAGGGTCACTACATCCGTAATCAGGCGATCCATTTTCTGGGAGTTTGCGCGAATAACCGCCAGGAACCGGCGTCCTTCCTCATCCAGCTTGTCGCCATAGCCCTCCTCAACAAACCCGGAAAAGCCGTCGATGGCGCGCAAGGGGGCACGCAAGTCGTGCGAAACCGAATAGGCGAAGGACGCCAACTCCTTTTGAGTGCATTGCAGCTGCTCGGTTCGCTCCGCGACTCGCTGTTCCAGTGAGGCGTTCAGCGCCCGCAGATCCCGCAGAGCGCCTTTTAACCGGCGCACAGACCGCAGCCCGGCAAGCATTACCAGGATGGAACCTGCCAGCATTGCGACGCACAGTGCGCTCCACATGACCATCGGATTCATACAGCCGTCCCTCCCGTCAGGTTTCAAAATCCAACGTCAACTGATCGGTGACAATCGGAATGGTTACAAAGACCTTTGCCCCTGCCCCCCCGGTACTGACCACGTCCATCGCCCCGCCCATGGCGTTCAGACGCTCATAGATATGGAGTAGCCCTATGCCGCAGTTGGCCGTTGCGAACCCGGAGAAAGGTTCAGGGAATCCGACCCCCTGATCGGAGACGGAAATAAGAAGGTTCCGATATGCATCCAGCGAGATCGAGACCGTAGCGGCATTGGATTTGGCGTGCTTGGCGACATTGAAGAGTAATTCCCGCACGATTTGAAAGACAAGAATCACCAGGGCCTCGGGGATCTCGAGAGACTCCTCTCCTTCCAGCTCCACATTGATCCCGTATTTTTCCTTCATCCAGCCTGCCAGCCAGTGCAATCCCGGAATAATTCCCGCATCAAGCAAAATCGGGGGGTATAACTCCCTGGTGAGCGAGCGCGACGCGCTCAGCGCCGAGGCAATCAATTCCTGAGCGTCCCGGACCACCTGCGCTTGCTCCGCCTCCGGTAACGGAAGCGACAGCAGACTGACCTTCATGCTGGCGGCCACCAGAAACGGCTGCAGGTGATCATGAAGCTGCAAGGCCAGAGATTTACGTTCACGCTCCTCCGCCTGCGTCAGCTCCACAGCCAGTTTCCGGAGTTGGGCCAGGCTCTTTTCCAGAGACACGTTCGATGATTCCAGTTCACGGGTCCGGTTCAGGACCCGGATCTCGAGCGTCTCCGCCAGTTCACTTAACCGCAGATCCCGTTCACGCAGTTCATCTTCCGCACGTTTGCGGTCGGTGATATCACGGATCGCAGCCACATGCACCGAACGCCCCGCCTGCATGAAGGAACGTGCGGTGATTTCAGCAGGAAATATTTCACCATCCGCCTTGCGGTGGTACCGCAACGGGATGTAGAGCACCCCTCCCTTGCTCTGGTGCGCACCTGCCGTTTTCTGCTGTGTCTCCTCAGGCTCGGCCGAAAGATCCACATTGCGCATGGCCAGCAATTCCTCGCGACCGTAGCCGTAGAGCGCCAGGGCGGCGGCATTGACTTCCACAATCTGCCCCACCTCATTATCAATGAGAAAGAGGGCGTCGGATTCCAGCTCAAACAGCCGGCGATAGCGGTCCTCGCTTTCCCGCAGGGCCTTTTCCTCGCGCTTCCTTTCATCCATAATTATGTATATATAACTCGCCAGCAAGGAATTGCAAGTCCGGACTGAAAGGGAATGCAAGACTCTGAAATTAATAAAATGGATTTTATGAGCAGGATAGGATTAGGATCAAGGCACGGATTTTTTAACCATGCACCTATCTGATGACAAACGCGATGAACGCTTGCGCTCGTTGATGGCCTCCGGCTCCGGAACGGTCCATATGGCGGGAATTTGCGGGGTGGGCATGGCAGGCCTTGCGGTACTGCTCAAGGCCCGCGGCTTCCGGGTCACCGGCTGTGATCTCATGCTCAATAAACTGGCCCGCTGGCTCAGGGAACGGGGCATCGAACTCGGCGAGCAACACTCCCCTGCCCACCTCACGCCCGACGTGGACTGGGTCATCCGCAGTGCCGCGGTGCCGGAGTCCGCGCCGGAAATCCAGGCTGCTTTTCAAAAGGGGATTCCTGTCTTTAAACGGGGTGAAGTTCTGCCCGCCCTATTGGCGTGCTCATCCCCCTCCATTGCGATCGCGGGCACCCATGGCAAAACCACCACCGCTTCCTTTGTGGCACAACTTCTGACAACGGCCGGATGTCAGCCTTCGTTCTGCATCGGGGGCGACGTGGAGCCTCTGGGTGGCGTCGCGGGCGCAGGCACAGGCACCCTCACTGTCGCCGAAGCAGATGAGAGCGATGGCACCCTCGCCTTGTATCACCCGGACATCGCCGTCATCACCAACATTGATTTCGACCATATGGAACATTTCTCCGGGGTGGAAGCGTTTGAGGCCTGTTTTATGACGTTTATCCAGCAGACCCGCCGGTGCCTGATCTACTGCGCCGATGATGCCCGGGCGTCAAAACTGTGCGGTTCGCAGGGGCATGGCGTCTCTTATGGACTGGGAGCCACCGCCCATCTTCACGGCCACCGCCTGCATGAGCGCCCCACCTCAACCTCATTCCAGGTGTTATGGCGCAATCAGGACCTGGGCCTCTTCACCGTCCCCGCCCCGGGTCGGCATAATGTCCTCAATGCCCTGGCCAGCCTGGCAGTGGGGCTGGAACTCGGGGTATCTCCGGATCAACTCCGTACCAGCCTGGCCAACGTGGCTCTGCCCCGGCGCCGGTTTGAGCGCATCATCGACAGGGAGGATGTCGTCGTCGTTTCTGATTATGCCCATCACCCGGCGGAGATCAGGGCACTGGTCAGCGCGGCCCACCGTCTGGGCCGGTCCCGGAACATTGGCGTATTCCAACCCCATCGCTATACCCGGACCCGGGCGCTCGGCCCCGACTATCCCCCTTCATTCCACGGGCTTGACGAGCTCATCCTCTGTCCCGTCTATGCCGCCTCGGAAGCCCCCCTGCCCGGCGGCTCCATCTGGGACCTTTATGCCCATTGCCGGAGCCACCCGACTCTCCGCATCGTGGTGGCACCCTCGCTGCGCGATGCGTGGGAATATAGTCGCAATCAGTTGAGGCTGGGGGATCTCTTTCTCATCATCGGAGCAGGTGATGTCGAGCGCATGGCCACGTGGGCACGCGATGATCTGGCCCATACCCGCGTCGATGAACTCCATACCCTGACGGGGCGCGCCATCAGCCAGATCGATCTGACGGCCACCCTGGTCAAGGGAAATGAGCCCATGGCAGGCCGCACCACTCTCGGGGTTGGGGGGCGGGCCGACCTCTGGATGGAGATCGGGAACGAACCTGATCTTCTGAAAGTCGCACACTGGTGCCGCCAGGAGGCCATCCCGCTACAAATTCTGGGTGGCGGCAGCAATGTGCTCGTCAGCGATCTCGGCGTTCGAGGGGTGGTCGCCCGGCTCGCCGGCGAATCATTCCGCAGGCTTGCCAGGCAGGACAACATCGTGGTGGCCGGAGCCGGAACCCCGCTCGCGCGGTTAGCCAACTGGGCAGAGGAGCACCAGAGTACCGGGTTTGAATTTCTGGAGGGCATCCCCGGCACGGTGGGGGGTGCGGTTCGGGGAAATGCCGGAGCCTGGGGCGGAGCCATTGCCGACATCATCGCCTGGGTACGGGTCCTGGACCGGGATAACCATATCAGTGTCCTTCCGCGCGAAAGCCTCGCCTTTGGCTACCGCACCTGTCCTACCCTGCGGGACCAGATTATCCTTGAGGCCGGGTTCCGGCTGCAACCCGGTGATCCGGCCCTGATCCGCCAAAAACACGCCGAATTGGCCATACACCGGGTCTGGGCGAAGGGCCTGCGAACGGCCGGCTCCATCTTTAAAAACCCCACCGGCCTCTTCGCCGGAAAACTGATTGAACAAACTGGGCTCAAGGGCTTCAGCGTGGGAGGCGCCAGCATTTCATTGCACCATGCCAATGTCATTGTGACTCAGCCGGGCGCAATGGCCTCGGATGTCCGGGCCGTACTGGAAATCACCCGCGAAACCGTCCTACAGCAGCAGGGGCTCCGCCTTGAAACCGAAATCCAGATCATGGAGTGAGCCGCCAATTCCGATGGTGCAGGACTCGAGAAAAGATGCTACGTTGCCGGTAGTTTAAAAAACAGGGAGCGCTTATGACAATCAATGAACTTTCACGCGATGAAAAACTGGCTCTGGTGGCATTAACGGAAGTCGCGGTCATCAGCGACCGGAACGTCACGGACAATGAAGTGGCCCAGATTGAGGCGATCGTGGATGAACTTGGCGAAGAGCTCTTTCAGGAACTGGCGGAGGAGGCCGAAAACCGCTTTGTCGAACGCACCACCCTGAAAGCGTTTCTCACCACCCTCACTAACCCCGATGCCCGCGAATTGATTTTCGGCACCGTGCTCAACGAGAATCTGGCCAACACCATCCCCCATGAGCAGGCTGAGTTCATGGACTGGCTCGCCACCACCTGGAATCTGCGGGTCGTCATTCAGAAAGGTGAGTAGGCCCTGAAAGCACGCGACACCATGGACGCGCTGGCCAGCGGGCTGGCCGTTTTAGTTGACGCCCTTGCGATTTTCGGCGGGTTCCTGGCCGCCACCTGGCTACGCTTTGAAAGCGGTCTGATCGCACTGGACAGTATGCCCCCGCGCCTCTACTTCATGTACGGCTGGGGCGCCGCGATTACCACCATTATCTTTCTGTTCATCTACCGCACCCTGGGACTCTATGTCCGCCCCCAGCAGGGCCATTTCCCGGGGCGGATTCCCCGGCTTATCCGGGCAACGGGCATCGGCATTCTCATCACCACGGCTCTGGCTTTTGCCATCCGCCCGGATGACTTCCCCCCCTTCTCGCGTTTGACCATTGCGCTCGCGGGCGGGCTTATCCTGATTCTGGTGATAGTCGAACGAGGGATCCTGTTCCTGCTTGAAATCCATCTCGCACGCCGCGGCACCAACCCCAAGCGCATCCTGATCATCGGTACGGACCTGGTAGCGGCCCACCTGAAGCGCGGCCTTGAGGCGGATCCCCGCCTGCGCTCCTCGGTGACCGGGTTTATTGAAACCGGCTCCGGCGAAACCGTCCCTGAAATTTCATCCGACCGGATTCGCGGCTCACTGTCTCAGCTGGATACCATCCTCGACACCCACCCTGCCGACCAGATCATCCTGACCGACAGCACCATCGGCCATCAGCGAATCCTGGAGATTATCCTCGCCGCGGAACGTAATATGATCACCTTCAACATGGTCCCTGATATTTTCCGGATCATGACCGGCAGCATGGACATGCAGACGGTGGATGATATTCCCCTGCTGGGCGTCAGCCGCTGGCCGTTGGACACCTTCTGGAACCAGAGACTGAAGCGGGCGGAGGATGTCTGTGGCGCCTTATGCGGACTGATCCTTATGGCCCCCTTGTTTGCCGTGTTAGCCCTGCTCATCAAGCGCTCATCACCGGGCCCTGTCTTTTACCGGCAAAAACGGTGCGGAGAGAACGGCAGGGAATTCACGATTTACAAATTCCGGACCATGCGCCGGGATGCGGAAAAAGAGACCGGCCCAGTCTGGGCCGTGGAAAATGATCCGCGTCGCACCACGTTCGGAGCCTTCCTGCGCCGCACCAACATTGACGAACTGCCCCAGCTCTGGAATGTGCTCAGGGGCGATATGAGCCTGATCGGACCGCGCCCGGAACGCCCCCATTTCGTTGAAAAGTTCAAAGATGATATTGACCGCTATATCTGGCGCCATGCGTCCAAACCGGGAATGACCGGCTGGGCACAGGTAAATGGCCTGCGCGGCAATACCAGCATTACCGAACGCATCAAATACGATCTCTATTATCTGGAAAACTGGTCTTTGTCCCTGGACTTCAAAATTCTTATCCGGACTTTCTCAGCCAGTAAGAATGCGTATTAAGGGTTGACAGTCATGCCGTGGAATTGATACCCATATCGCTCGTTTTTCATGCACCCGTGGTGAAATTGGCAGACACGTAAGATTCAGGTTCTTATGCCGAAAGGTGTGGGGGTTCAAATCCCTCCGGGTGCACCACTTCCTCCCTCTTAATCGTAATCGTAATCTTAATCGCTTTTCCTCCGCGATAACGTTCAGCAGGGATTACGATTAAGATTGCGATTGTGATGACAAGGGACCCTATATTTCCCTTTCATCCCGTCCCAATCATGCTATTATATCGAATTGGAAACCCATGGGGGCGACTGGTTTCGACGTGTTGGTTGAAGCCTCAGTGGCGCGCCGAGGACTCCGGTTGGCCTCGTTAATCATCTCCGGAAAAAACATAAAAGCGAACACAGAGTACGCTCTCGCGGCTTAATTGACTGCGACGTCTCCCCGCCAACACCTGCTAGGCGGAGTGAGGCGACTACAGCAGGTTAGTCTGGAAGTTGGGCAACCGGGCCTCTGGGCGAAACTTAACGTGGATGCTGGTTATGAGGGTGGCCTGACGATCGGCAGCTCTCATAATGAGATTTATTGATCGGATACGCGCGTAGAAGCTGTGGTGACTCTAATGCGGACGGGAGTTCGATTCTCCCCGCCTCCACCAGCCTTTTCCAAGGCTTCGGTTGGCAAGCCGACTCCTTGGCTTTAACGGGCTGATGCGCTCTCTGGTATGGAACTTCTTCGGTGCTTGGCGTGGTCTGTAACGGCTCCACGAAGGCCACTCGCTCACCGGATGGGTCACCGGCACCCCAAAGTCAGGTCGGAGTGTGACGCTCTCGCCCCTTCAACGCCAATAAACCTTCTCGCAATCACCGCCCATTCCGCTACAGTCACGGCTAAGTGCAAGGAGAATTCCAGGAAAACGCTGACCCATGAAAACAGATCAACAATCAAATGCTGAACACAAGCGTCTGCGCTTTGAGGCGCTGGGGAGGCTGATTGACGCCAGTCCGGTGGTCATCTTCATGTGGCGGATCGAGCCGGGGCATTGGCCCGTCGAGGTCGTGTCGGCCAATGTTCAAGAATTGTTGGGGTATTCCGCGGAGGATTTCACATCCGGGCGCGTTTCCTGGCCCGGGATTACCCACCCGGAAGATGTCCCAAGACTGGAGCAAGAAGTGAAGGACTTGCTCGCCGCCGGACGCGACGAGTGGTCCCAGCAGTACCGTCTGCTCACGAAGGACGGCAAGCCGATCTGGGTCGAGGACTGGAACCGGATCGTTCAGGATGCGGCCGGCAAAGCGCCCCAGATCCAGGCCCTCGTCATTAACATCACCGAGCGTAAGAGAGCGGAGGAGGAGCTTCGGCAGAGCGAAAAGCGTTACCGGACGCTGTTCGAGAGTTCCCACGACGCCATCATGACCCTGGAGCCACCTTCGTGGCGGTTCACAGCCGGAAACCCCGCGACCGTGAGCATGTTCAAGGCGGCAAGCGAGAAGGAGTTCATCTCTCTCGGACCATGGGAGCTGTCGCCTGAACGGCAACCCGACGAACGTCCATCGGCCGGAAAGGCCAAGGAGATGATCGAGACGGCCATGCGCGAGGGCTCTCACTTCTTCGAGTGGAGGCATGTCCGGATCGGCGGCGAGGAGTTTCCCGCCACCGTGCTTCTGACCCGCATGGATATTGGCGGAAAGACGATTTTACAGGCAACGGTCAGGGACATCACTGTGGCCAAACAGTTAACCGAGGATCTGTGCGAGAAAAACATCATGCTGGACCAAATGGTGGCGCAACTCCGGAAACTGGCACTGGAGGTGACCCAGACCGAGGAACGCGAACGGAAACGGCTGGCGCTGTTACTTCATGATGATATCCAGCAATTACTTGCTGCAGCGACGATGAAGATCAGCCTCATTGATCGGAATGCATCCTCTGAAGAGCATGATTGGATGGTTAGGTCGGCCTTGGCTCTTATAGGGGAGGCCCTCAACTCATCGCGGTCACTGGCGACGGAGTTATATCCCCCGGTGTTGATAAATGGGGGGTTCCTGCCAGGAGTGCGATGGCTGACTGAATGGATGAAGGAGCGGCATGGCCTGACGGTGGAGTTGTCTGGGGAGGAAATCGAGGGGGTGTCCTCAGACCTCAGTATGCTCCTATTTCGCGGGGTGCGTGAATTGCTGTTCAATGTTGTTAAGCATGCGGGAGTGAAGACGGTATCGGTTGCCGTGAATCAGCCGGACGCAAAGGCAATACAAGTCGTGATCATTGACCACGGTGTTGGCTGCACCGGAAACCATGCAAAGGATTTATCCACATGCAGGGGGCTCGGACTGCTTCACCTACGGGAGCGACTCGCCAATATTGGTGGCTCACTTGATGTTGCCAGCGTGCCAGGTCAAGGGACGACCGTTTCTATAACTGTTCCCAGAGGGTGAAGGGCAGGGACCTCGACATCGCGACGTGTCATAAGGGGCATTTACCAGGCCAATCTGGGGCCACAGCTTGCGTCGGTTGAGACGGGAGATAGCGTTTCAGAAGAGTGGATAAGAAATCGCTTTTCTGAAAGACAAGTTCCGCTAACTTCCGATCCAAAACTTTCAACTCTCAACGCTCAACTCGGTACTTTATTTTCTCTTCACCGAACAGGTTAATATAGCCCAAGCTACCGGTCACCATCACCGACAGGCCTTTTTCACTCTGCGGTAGGGTTAAACCCCATTTCGGCAAACCTGTTCCTCACTTATACTGCCTCAAATAAGGAACGGGAAGTTTACGAAACAATACAGGTCGAGACATATCAAAACAGGGGAGTCAGTCTCCCGCAACAACAGAAGCAAGAACAGGATTCTTGGAGGAGTATATATGGGTTTCATCATTGGAATATTGGTTGTAGTCATTCTCGTCATTGTCATCGCCAGATTGGTCTAGGAAGGACGACATGGTATCCGTCCAAGCGACTCAAATCACGCATCTGGACATCCACCAGCTCTCGAAAGTCTACCCAGGCAATCGGGGGTTGTTGGGAGCGAGTTTCAGCGTGGCACAGGGCGAGGTGATCGCTATTGTCGGTCATAATGGCGCTGGCAAATCAACTTTGCTTAAATTGCTCGCGAACTGGCTGAATCCGGATAGTGGCCGGGTTACGGTGCAAGGCGTTAATCTCCGGGATCGGCTTGTTCTTGTACGGAAGGTTGGCTTTGTCCCCGAAACCCCTAATCTGCATGATGCCTTTTCGGTCGATTATAATCTGGCTCTCTTTGCCCGCCTTTTTGATGTACCCGCTTCACGCGTCGAAGATACACTTCAAGAGTTTAAACTTACCCCCTTTCGCCGTAATGCTGTTCGGACCTTGTCCAAGGGCTTGAAACAGCGCGTCAGCATCGGACGCTCACTTTTGGCCGATCCCCCCATCTTGCTCCTGGATGAACCCACTTCCGCACTGGATTTTGAGACGACCAAGGATATCTATCGTCTGATCCACCGGATTCACGAACAGGGAAAGACGATCCTCTTTACGTCTCACCGCCCTGAGGAAATCAAATCCCTCGCCGCGCGTATCATTGTTCTGCACGAAGGGGTGGTCGCTTTCGACGGATCTCCCGACGCGTATTTTCAATCCACCTTCTACCAGAAACTATATGTATGATCCGCACCATCATCACGCTGCTCACACATGACCTGGCCGTCGCCTTCAAAAGCAAGACCCTCTATCTTGTCGTTTGCATTCCTCTCTTTGTGTTCGCGACGTTAACGTTGGTTGATCCCCCCGGCACGCAGGTTACCCGTCTCAACATTGGTTTGGTCAAAACTGAATCCTATGCGCCCGTCTTTCTCACAAGCATCACGTCAGTGCCGGACCTGTTTGCCATCCATTGGGCTTCCGGTCAGCTGAACGCAATTAAACTACTGAATGAGCGTGTGATGGATGGAATCCTGACTCCTGACACTACCGATCCCTCACGCCTTCAGCTGACAGTTGTCAAACAGGCCTCCTCCGAAACTCTGATCATGATGCAGCGCTTGGCAGCCGTGCAAATCTCTGCCGAAGGAAACGGCCCCGGCTGGCTCGCTACAGTGAGATCACTTCAGACAAGCTCAATCAAACGCCAGACCCTGCCTACATGGATTTTGATGATGATCCTGCTCGTAAGTTTCATTGTGTTGCCGTCCCAGATCGCCGAAGAAAAAGAAAAACAACTCCTTCTGGGGTGGATGCAAACGCCCGTACGTGAAATCGAATGGCTGGCCGCCAAGCTGGCTTATGGCATCGTCCTGATGCTTACGTCCGTAGTAGCACTACAGTGGATGGACGGCGAGTCCTTCGCCACGCATGGCGTGAGTTATCTTGTGATGCTGTGTAGCGGCGGCTTCTGCTTCGGCGCGCTAGGGATCTGTCTTGGACTCCTGTGCCGAAACCAAGCTAGCGCCAGAACACTGGGCGTCCTCTCCTATCTTCCGCTGCTTTTGCCCGCCGCGCTTTCCGACATGTCGCAAGATCTTAGAAGGGTCGCGCCACTCGTACCTTCATACCATTTTTATGAACCGATCCGGGCGATGCTTCTGGAGGACTGCGGGCTCGGGGCGTTTATCCAGGCGTGGATTATCCTCGTGTCCATTGGAATGCTGGCTTGTTTTGCATCCCATCGCTTGATCAAAAAGCGCTGGCTAATGTAAGGCCTGAAGCAAAAGATTTCATTTAACATGCAAATCTGACGTCTTTTCCACCCGCACGCATCGGGGTCTCCACAAACGACAATTCATTTAGACACTCCTTTACCAGTTTGCGTTTTTCCCTATCGCGGGACAAAACGGCAGCGAACCGCTGGACGGCCCTCCCCACCGTCTTATACTCCTGGATACCTAGCGCCGAACCAATCTCTCCCAGCGTCAATCCACTCCGTTGCCAAGCCAAATACAACACCAACTC
>JBIKMI010000155.1:0-6779 GCA_044359285.1 Kiritimatiellia bacterium | reverse complement strand
CCGAGCTGGTGCGATACGCAGAGGGGCACCAGCAAGGTAAAAGCAAGATGGGTCAGGATAAGAAGGAAGGTGGCGGGTTGCCGGAATAATTCAACCAACGCCAGCCCCGCAAGAGCGCTGAATTGCTTGAGGCGTAAGATCATGGCAGGGCACACTAAAAACCCACTAAACCGGCATCAGGCACCTGATCCGGATAGTGGGTGATCGAACGGTTGTTAACGGACCTGCTCGACGACGATCTTGGCGTCGACCTTTTCCCGTAGCGCGCGCTCAATACCGTGTTTAATGGTCATGGTCGCGTGCGGGCAGGAGCCGCAGGCTCCCTGTAATTTCAACTTCACATCGGTTCCCGAAATGCTGACGACTTCCATGTCCCCGCCGTCCGCCTGGAGAAACCCTCTCAACTCTTCCAACGTCGCTCTTATTTTTTCTTCCACTTTAGCTCCTTTATTTTTGTTTCAAATTCAAGAATTTCTGGTCGCGTATCAGTTCTCCCAGAGTGATCCGGGTCAGGTGCTCATCGAGAATGATCTGGATTGACTGAAGGGCCTGATGAGCAGAACAACAGGCGGCGCGGGTACAGGAAGCGGTATCAATGAGGCACTCATTCAAGGCCCTGGGTGTGTCCGTGGCATTAAAAATATCGCGCAAGGTGATCGTTTCGGGATCCCGGGCCAGTTGAATACCGCCCCCAACACCCCGTTGAGCCTTGATAATCCCGGCCTTGGTGAGGCTTTGGGCGATTTTAAGAGTGAATTGACGCGGCACCTCGATGGTTTCCGCGAGTTCTTCACTCGTCAACCGGTCATTGGGGCGGCACCCCAGCGTGAGAAGAATTCTTAAGCCGTAATCCATTTTGCGAGTTACAAACATAACACCTCTTTATTGTTCTGTATTTTGATCCACAATCAGGCATTGTGTCAAGAATTCGTTGGAAGAAGATTTGGTCAGGCTGTTCGGCTGCGGTTTGCGCGGTAGGCGAGAGGGGATTGACCGGTTTTCTGATGAAATAATCGTGAAAAGTAGAAAACTGAACTAAAGCCTAATCGTTCGGCAATTTCCGACACTGACAAATCGCTGGAGGCCAGTAGATCTTTTGCGCGATTGATCCGGATCTGGATATGGTACTGGCGTGGTGAAAGTCCGGTGTGTTGCAGGAAGATACGGCGAAAATGGGTGTAGCTGATGCCGACCTCACGGGCGAGGGCGGGCAAGTTGACGGCGTCGCTGGAATGGGCCAGCAAATAGGCGCATGCTTCATGAAGTTTTTTGCGAATTCGCTGCTCCTGTGGATCTTGTTCGCTTTCGAGCAGGTGGATGCGCGCCAGAATATCAATGGTCTTGGCCGAGAGAAGTGGACTGCTTCCAACAGGGCTCGTATGCGCCACATCCCATACCGCGTGGAATCCTTGAAGCAACGCCTCATTAATTCCCAGGTTGAAGATGGGTTTTTTGTCTTGAAACAGATTATCCATCAGGCGTTTAGCAAAATCGCCATCGAATCCGATCCAGGTTTCATCCCAGCCGGTTTTAGGGTCAGGACGGTACCGGTGCCATTCGCCCGGGAAGAGGATAATTAATGACCCCGCGTGCAGTCGTTGCAATCCTGCGTGAGTTGATTCAAAGAAGCCGTTCCCCCGGGTAATGTAGAGAACCTGGTATTCAGCCAGAATACGACCTCGTTCCCACTCAAACATGTAGCCTGCAGGGTGAGCGCCCACGGGATAGGGAACGCCAGGAGGAACATGGATGTACCCCGCGTCCCGGATATGGAGTCCCCAGACCCAGTCCCGGGCATCCGTCGGGAGATAACGGAAGGTGCTGGATTTTGCCTCAGACGAGGCCGGCTGGAGAGGAAGGGGAGTGGTTCTTGCCATGGTCATAATGTGCAAAAAAAAAGACACTCTGTCCATATGAAAGCGAGCTGAAAAATGGATAATGATGACCACTCGTAGTGAAACCAGGAACAAGGAGGTCGTATGTCGAAACAGATCGAACAGGCGTATCGTCGGGCGTGGGAGCAGTATTCGCAGTTGGGCGTGGATGCGGATCGGGCCATGAAAGCCCTCCACCGGGTGGCGATTTCCCTGCACTGCTGGCAGGGTGACGATGTGGGCGGCTTTGAGAATTTCAATCAGGAACTGGGAGGGGGCCTGGCTGTGACAGGGAACTATCCCGGAAAGGCGCGCACGCCAGACGAGCTGCGTGCGGATGTGGACAAGGTGATGTCGCTGGTGCCGGGTAGACACCGGCTAAATTTGCACGCGTTTTATCTTGAGGCCGGAGGCAAGCGGGTAGATCGAAACGAAATTGAAGCGAAGCATTTCCGGAACTGGATTGACTGGGCAAAGGACCGGGGGCTCGGACTCGATTTTAATCCTACGTGTTTTGCCCACCCGAAGGCATCCGACGGGCTCACGTTGTCGCATCCCAATAAGGCGATTCGGTCGTTCTGGATTGAACACTGCGCCCGGAGCCGTCGCATCGGCGCCGCCATGGGGCGGGCCCTGGGGACGCCCACGGTGACGAATGTTTGGATTCCTGACGGGATGAAGGACCTGCCTGCCGATCGCAAGGCTCCGCGGGAGCGGCTTGAGGAGTCGCTGGATGCGGTCTTCGCTGAAAAGATGAATCCAAAATACAATCTCGATGCCATCGAGGGAAAGCTTTTTGGAATTGGTTCCGAAAGCTATGTAGTGGGGTCGCATGAGTTTTATCTCGGTTATGCCGTGAAGCACGGGAAATTGGTATGTTTGGATGCCGGGCATTATCATCCGACCGAGAGTATTGCGGATAAAATCTCATCAGTGCTGTGTCATCTCGATGAAATCCTGCTTCACGTGAGCCGGGGTGTCCGCTGGGACAGCGACCATGTGGTAATCCTCAACGACGATCTTCTGGCCATTGCGCAGGAATTGGTGCGGGGCGACTATCTGAAGCGCGTCCATATCGGTCTGGATTTCTTCGATGCGAGCATTAATCGTATCGCGGCCTGGACGATCGGCACGCGCGGGATGCTCAAGGCCTTGTTGATTGCCATGCTCGAGCCTGCGGCTGCCCTCCGAAAGGCTGAATCCAGCGGCGACTTTGCGACCCGGCTGGCCCTGATGGAGGAATTGAAGACCATGCCGTTTGGCGCCGTGTGGGATTATTATTGTCTTACGCAGGGCGTTCCGGTGGGGCCTGCGTGGATTTCGGAAATGAAGGCATACGAAACGGCAGTGTTGTCAAAGCGTTGTTAAAACTGAGGCGCCGGAGTTAACAATTATTGATTTGGTTGATTGCGAAAGTGAAGCTTGAAATTCAGCAGGCCATCCCGCATCTTATCGGGCAGAACTTGAGCCTATATAAATTGATAAGGAGTCGTTATGGAAATGAATACTGAGAGCCGGAAGATTCGCTGGTATGAAGTGATGTACGTGGTTGTTCTGTTGGGGTTGTTGGCCTGGAGCGTGTTCTTTATGAATCCCCACAAGGTGGCCGTGGTCGATGTTGATCGCGTATTCAAGGATGTGGGTGTGCTTCAGAAGATTGAAAAGGAACGTCAGAAATTGGAGGCTTTTACCAAGGCCACTCAATTGCTACAGGCCTATAAAATCCGCATGAAATCCCTGCAGGACAAGCTGGCTGATGCCAAGACCCCCGCCGAAAAAGACAAAATCACTGCCTCGATGAAGGCGGGGGACGAGCAATTCAGCCAGACCATTGCCCCCTTGCAGGGTGCCCTTCAGCAGTTTGACAACCTGGCGGTTGCCTCCTTCCGGAAGCGGCTGGGTCAGTTCATCAATCAGGTCGCCTTGAAACGCAACGCGGATGTGGTGCTGACCACGGGGCCCAATCTTCCGTATTTTAAAAACAAGGTGGACGTAACTGAAGACGTGATAAAAGCGTCTAAGGAGTTCTTTGCGAAAGACATGCCTGTGATCGACCCAGCGTTTGAGGCGGCCCGCGCCAAGCGCTAAGAGGGTTCAGGCGCATGGAACGACACCATCGGGGTAAAGGGAAGAAACGGCTTCTCGGCAGCCACCAGAAGTGCTGGATATGGGGTCGCAATGCGATTGTGGAGACCCTGGCGGCGGGCCGATGGGAGATCAAGGAGCTCTATCTGTCCCGCCTCCTCAGCCCGGAGCCGTTGGCTCAGGCGCAAGCCCTTGCGGCCCGCCAGCGGATCATTCCCGTCATGGCGGAGCCCGATGAATTAACCCGGCTCTGCCACACCAGCGAGCATCAGGGCTATCTGGCGCGCATGACTGATTTTCCCTATGCGGATGAAGCGGTGGTGATGTCGGCCCTGCCGACCGCGCCCTTTTGCGTCATTCTCGACGGAGTACAGGATCCCTATAACTTCGGGGCCATTGTCCGGTCAGGGGAAATCTTTGGTGTGAATGCCATTTTTATTGCCGAATCCGGCCAGGTCGGGGTCACCAGTATGGTGGTCCGCAGCTCCGCCGGTGCCGTGAACCGGGTGCCGATTGTGAAAGTGCCCGATTTGCACGACCTGGTTGTCCGGCTCAAAGCCAGGGGGATCAAGGTGGTGGCGGCCAGCGAAAAGGCGGCCTGTCCCATTATGGATTATCCATTCAAGCAGGGCATTTCGATTGTGATCGGGAATGAGGGTGTTGGCCCCGGGGCAGCGCTCCTTCAGCACTGTGATGATATTGTGAGTATCCCCCAGACTGGCAGGATCGATTCCTTGAATGCCGCCGTGGCCGCCGGAATATTTTTTTACGAAGTCCGCCGGCAGCGCCGGTGACCGGGTGCAGTCTCCCCCGAAAAACGGTTGCGCTTGATTCTGGAGCGGTTGGCGTCATAATGCCCTCAAACGGATTGTGTGAGAGGAAGGTGCGGTATGGCGAATACGAAACCTGGCGAAACGGTTGAGTTGATGGATAATGAACCCGGGCGCAAGGTGGATAATAAGACCATCATGCCGGCCCGGTTTGTTTTTCCGCAGACCTTGCCGGTCATGCCTCTGCTGAGCCGGCCTTTGTTCCCGAAAATGATGGTGCCGTTAAGTATCGATGACGCGGTGCTTAAGGAGATGCTGGTCGCGACGGCAGAATCATCGGCCAAGTTCATCGGCTTGGTGCTGGCCCGGAACGGGGATGAGGAGGCCGAGCGGCATATCCCCCGGCACGCTTCTGAATTGCATGAGGTGGGCGTTATTGCTGAAATCCTGCAGGCCAGCCAGCCTTCCTCCGACTCCCCTTTGCAACTGATGGTGGGCGTGCTGGATCGCTTCAGGATCAAGAATGTGATCTCTGAGGATCCGTATATCGTCGTCAACCCCGATTATGTGGTCGAAACGGAAATGTCCGACAATGATGAGCTTCGCGTCTATTCCCTGTCGATTATCACGGCGATCAAGGAACTGTTGCAGTTAAATCCCCTGTTCAAGGAGGAGCTGAATCTTTTCCTGAACCGCTCCAATATCAAGGAGCCGGGGCGCCTGGCTGATTTTGCCGCCGCGATGACGACCGCCAAGGGAAAAGACCTTCAGGAGGTGCTGGAGGCGTTCGGGATCCGGTCCCGGATTGAGAAGGTTCTGCTGTTGCTCAAGAAGGAAATTGATATTTCGCGCCTGCAGGTCAAAATCAACAAGCAGATTGAAGAGAAAGTCAATAAGCAGCAACGCGACTTCTTCTTGAGGGAACAGCTCAAGGCAATCAAAAAGGAGCTGGGCCTAGTCAAGGAAGGCAAGGAAACCGAGCTGGATGAATTCAAGGAGCGTCTTGCCAAACTGACCCTGACGGATGAGGCCAAGGAGCGGATTGACGAGGAGATGAATAAACTGGGGATCATGGAACCCCATTCCCCTGAATTCACGGTCAGCCGCAACTATGTAGACTGGCTGACCGCCTTGCCCTGGGGCGTTTTCAGCAAGGATAGCTACGATATTAAAAGAGCGGGCGGGGTTCTGAACACTGATCATTATGGCCTGGAAGACGTCAAGGATCGCATTCTGGAATTCCTCTCGGTCGGGATTCTCAAGGGGAATATCTCCGGCTCGATCATTTGCTTTGTGGGGCCACCCGGGGTGGGGAAGACCTCTATCGGGCAATCCATTGCCCGTAGCATCGGGCGCCAATTTTATCGTTTTTCCGTAGGTGGGATGCGGGATGAGGCCGAGATCAAGGGCCACCGCCGGACTTACATCGGGGCCATGCCCGGAAAATTCCTGCAGGCGATCAAGGTCTGCAAAACCCAGAATCCCGTGATCATGCTGGATGAGGTGGATAAAATCGGGGCCAGCTACCATGGGGACCCGGCTTCGGCGTTGCTGGAGGTCCTGGATCCCGAGCAGAACAAGGACTTTCTCGATCACTATCTCGATGTGCGGTTTGATTTGTCCAATGTGCTTTTTATCTGCACGGCGAACCAGCTGGATACGATTCCTGCGCCCCTGCTGGACCGGATGGAAGTGATCAAGCTGGCGGGCTACATCCTTGAGGAGAAACTCCAGATCGCCCGTAAATTCCTGATCCCCAAGCAGCTGAAGGCGCACGGGTTGCAGGTGAAGCAGTTGATGATTGATGACGCCGCCCTGAGGGAGATGATCGACGGGTATGCCCGCGAGCCTGGCGTGCGGGGGTTGGAAAACCATATCAAGAAACTATGCCGCAAGGCCGCCAAGCAGATCGTTGAGAAAAAGATGCAGCGGGTAGAGGTATCCCTTAAGACGCTGGTCGGGCTGCTGGGTAAACGGCTCTTCTCTGAGGTGGATCCCTATAAGCGCCCCAGGGTAGGCGTGGTGATGGGCCTGGCATGGACCGCGATGG